>CAMFQH010000092.1:0-5975 GCA_945980025.1 uncultured Lactobacillus sp. | reverse complement strand
GAAAATTTGTTTGCAAAAGAATATAGATTAGTCAAAAAGCTCGCGATTAATTTCGTGGGCTTTTACCATAATTATATTCAAAAAATAGTTCTCTTTGAAAAGTATCATCGTAAGTAGCTGATACTAAACTATAGTAAAATTATTGATATGATAGAGTTAAAATAGAAAACTTATTTGGAGTAAGGTGGAGGAATTTTTGAAAGATAAAAAAATTCTAAAAAGAGTTAATTATTGGGTTACAATTGGAATAGTTTTAATAATATGTATAGGTATTTTTACATGGTGGAATAATTCTAAAAAGAAAACTCCACATCATAAATTGAAGCCTCAACCTGCTTTAATTGACAATACTAGTACTCGGCCCGCTTCTTATCCAACTAAAGAATTCAAAAATTTATTATCCCAAAATTATCCAGATATTTATAAAAACTTGAATTTTAAGCAAAAACCAACTTTCTATGTAATTCCTGGTTTGATTCAGTCAGCAGCAATTAAATATACTCCTCCTGGTCAGGGACAACCAGGGATTGCATATGATATGGATCCACAAGGCTTAGCGATTATTGACCATAAATATTTGATTATTTCAGCGTATAGTAAAAGCAAGACCTTTGATTCAGTTCTTTGGGTACTAGATTTTAAGACTGGCCGTTTTGTAAAAACAATTGCCTTAAATAATATTGATCATGTTGGGGGAATTACTTATGACGAAGATCATAAGCGTTTATGGGTAGCCACTATTAATCAGGAACAGCGAGCACAAGTTCAATCTGTACCATTGAAAGAAATTGAAAAATATAATTTTAAGAAACAGAAAAAGCCAATAAAATTTGAGCATGGTACTAACTTATCAGCGCCACTTCGAACATCTTATATGACTTATCATAAGAATAAACTCTATATCGGCTACTTTGATAAGGTCCAAGGTGGGCAGCTTTTTGCCTATAAACTTAATAAGAAGGGCCTATTCAAAAAAGATAAGATGCAAGATGGTTTAGCTCTTCCTAGTGAAAACTGGTCAACCTACTCTCAAATTCAAGGAATTAGTTTTGATAAAAATGATATTTTACTATCTACTTCATATGGTGATTTAAATTCCCAGCTATTAATCTTTAAAAATAAATTGAATAAACCAAACTATAATCTTGATCTTTCGGAAGCAGATAAAACCATTATTTTACCACCATATATGGAACAAATTATTGGTAAAGATGGTGAAATTTATATGTTGTTTGAATCTGCTACAGCATTGTACCGTCAAAATCCCAATTTACTGCATATGGATCGAGTGATTAAGTTAAAAGTTAAATTCAAGGGTCTCGAAAATAGTAAGGAATAGCTATCAAGAGGAATAAATATAAATATATATTGAAAATTAAAACTCACAATTAAATTTGTGAGTTTTTTTATGTTCTAAATTTAGCCGTTCATGTCTTTACTTTTGCCGCTTATTAAAAATGACGATACAGTTCCGACTTATTTAAGTATTCTTTAGTTAAATCAAATGAAGGAAGTAATCACATGCTTATTGAAACTTATGGTTTAACTAAAAAATATGGCAAAAAATTAGCTTTGAATAAGGTTAATCTCAAAATTGATCGAGGTCAATTGGTTGCCTATCTTGGAACTAATGGTGCAGGAAAGTCTACGACAATTAATATCTTAACTGGTCTTTTAAAGCCAACTTCTGGAACAATTAAATACGCGCCAAATCTAAAAATTGGGGTAGTTTTTCAAGATAGCGTCCTAGATGACAATCTAACTGTTAAAGACAATCTGTATCTAAGAGCTAAAATGTACAAAACTTTCTCTAAGGATTGGCTAAAGCAATTAATTGAGCTAATTGGAATTAAGAAATTTTTGAATCAAAAATATGGTACTTTGTCTGGTGGTCAAAGAAGAAGAGTTGATATTGCCCGAGCCTTAATCGGTCATCCTGATTTGCTGTTTTTGGATGAGCCAACCACTGGACTTGATTTACAGACAAGATTGGTAATTTGGAATTTACTCCAAAAATTGCAGAAAGAACAGGGGTTAACGATTTTCTTAACTACGCATTATCTTGAAGAAGCAGAAAATGCCGATCAAATGTACATCTTAGAGAACGGTAATATTTTAGCCAAAGGATCTGCAAGTCAGATTAAGGCCAAATATGCACCAACTAAATTGATAGTAACGATGAAAGCCGCTAAACAGCCGCTTCATTCTCAAATTCTTAAAGACAATAAATTTGAGCTAGATGGTCTAGATTCAAATCAAGCAATTGATTTTCTAACAAAAAATAAAGTTAAAATTGCAGATTTTGAATATCACCAAGGCTCAATTAATGATGCATTTATCAAGATTACAGAAAAGGAACTTCAATAATGTTTGCTTTAGTTCAACGAAATATCAAGATTTATTTTTCTAACATCCCTGGCGTAATTATGTCATGCTTTGGAGCATTAATTTCATTCTTTATCTATGTAGGATTTTTACAGAAAAATTTAGAAAGCTCATGGCCTCAAATTGCTAATGCTAAGCAAATGCTTGATTTGTGGATGATTGCGGGAATTGTCGCAATTGCAGGAATCACGACTTCTTTTCAAGCACTGGGCCAATTAGTCAAAGATCGAGAAACGCGGACCGCCGATGATATGCGTTTGACTGATCTTTCTCTTTCAAAACAAAATTTGGCTTATGTTGTGTCTAGTTCAATTGTCAGTTTCTTAATGCAAATTATTACTTTCGTAGTTATGGATATTTACTTTACAGCTGTTCATAAGATTAATATCTCTCTTAAAAATAGCTTATTAGCGTTAATTTTTATGGTATTAGGAGCAGTTGGAGCAACACTGCTCAATGAAATAATTGTGCTCTTTATTCATTCTTCAACTACATTTAGTCGTTTATCGGCAGTCATCGGGGCAATCGCTGGATTTGCTGTCGCTACGTATCTTCCCTATGGAACTTTGTCTTCTACGGCGCAAACTTTGGTAAAATTAGTCCCAAGTAGTTATGAAGCTTCTGCTTTGAGAAGTTTATTTTTAAATAAAATTAGCGAAAATCAAATGCCAGCGAGTGTAAGAAGTACAATGGTTAACTATTTAGGAGTTCATTTCAAAATTAATGGCTATCAGCTAACGCGTCTAGATACAGCTTATGTGATGGTCGGAATGATTTTACTTTTAAGTATTGTTATTGTCATTTCCTCAGTGGAGGTAGGAAAGAGAAAAGTTCAAATTGAAGGTTAAGTTTCAAGAAGACCCATCTTTGGAGGATGAGATAGAGGTTGAAATTAGAGCAAGTGCAGAAAGTGGCACAGTTAAGCGACTGGTCAGTTACCTAAATAAATTTGGTAAAAGAGATCGAAATCTTTTACCTGTGAAAACGAGTGACCGGATAGTTACTGTTAAAAGGGATGAGTTGATTAAAGTTGAAGTTCAGGGCACCAGCCTAACTTATTACACCTTGAGCGAAGTAGTAAAAACAACTGGACGATTGTACCAAGTTTTGGAAAACCTGAATGAAGATTTTGTGCAAGTTTCACGTCATTCTGTCATTAATTTGAATTATTTAGAATCATTAGAGAGTGGTTTTGCAGGAAACATGGTTGCGATTTTAGCTGAAGGATTGAAGACTGAGGTCTCTCGTCGTTATTTGCCAGATTTAGAAAGAGAGCTGGGACTGTAAAATGAAATGGTTTGGAAAATGCATAGATTATTTTTTCACAGGAATGGGATTTGGTGCAATTTGCTACGTATGTATTATGACTTTTCTTTATCCTGGAGTGGGTTTGACTGTTAAAGAAACAGTTTCGGTTCTTGGAATTTCTGGAATAATTGGTTTTCTATCGATGATTTTTAAAACTGATTTACCAATGAGTGCAGCTTTTGCGATTCATTTTATAGGTACTTTTATTTTATTCATGTTGATGGCTACTATTAATCACTGGGTAATTAATATAAGTAGTATCGTAATGTTCATTCTTATGTATGTTGTGATTTGGCTCATTTGTCTTTTGGAACAAAAAAAGACAGTAAACCGAATCAATGATAGGATTAAGAAAAGAAATCTAAAATAGAAAACCTAACTGCGAGGAAAACAGATGACATTAAATATTCGTACTGTAAAAATGGATGACTTAGATGCAATTGTTGAACTTGAATCAAGTGCTTTTCATATGTCAGAGGAAATGACGCGTAAAGATATGATCGGCCGAATTGAAAATTATCCAGATACTTTTTTAGTTGCGCAAGTTGATGGAAAAGTAGTAGGGCACGTTTTTGGTCCAGTAAGTAAAGAGCGCTACATTAAGGATGAACTCTATTTCAAAAATCAGCCCAATAACGCCCAGTATCATTATCAAACGATTTTGAGCTTAGCTACCAACCAAGAATACCGTAAGCAGGGGATTGCATCGGCTTTAATTGAGGAATTATGTAAGATTGCTCAATCCCAGGATAGACGTGCAATTACACTAACTTGTTTACCTAAACTCTTCCATTTTTATGAAAAGCGTGGTTTTATCAATGAAGGTAAGACTAGTGATGATATTCCAGATCCAGATGATGTAAGTAGTTATAACATGGTGAGAGCGTTAAAAATTTAAATTTTTGGAAATCAATAAGAGTAGATCTATAATTTGAAATAAAAAGGGGGGTTAACTATGAGTAATGAATTTTGTCATAATGGTATGAAATGTCAACAGGGATGTCCATGCGCTAGTAAAGATGGTGTTTGTCATTGTTCCATGGTAAGTGAGAAAAAGTGCGCTTGTCAGAGTCATTGTAAAGAAAAAGAAGAGTAAAATCAAAAATCTCATGTTACTAACTCAATAGCTAACATGAGATTTTTTTAATTCTCGGAATCTGTTTTCTAAAAATTGATAATTACTTTCCCAAGACTTTTTCTTTGCGCAACATCTGCCAAGGCGGCATTGACTTTAGTAAGGGAATATTGATTTCCAATGAGGGGATGAATTTGGTTCTTCTCTAAAATCTTAGCAGCTTCCTTGAGCTGTTGACCATTAGCTTGAACGAAGATGAAGTGGTAGTTTTGGTTGCGTTTTTTGGCTTCTTTTTCAATTTTGCGAGCAGCTACATTAAAAAGCAGTTCCTTAGCTAATCCCATGTTCATTTTCTTAGCAAATTCTCTATTTGGCATCCCTTTCAGCGAAACAATCTCGCCGTCATCTTTAAGAATAGAAAGTTGCTTAACAGTTTCTTCTCCACCTATTGTATCAATGACTGCATCCACATTAGCGACAGCTTTGGTATAATCTTCGGTTTTATAATTGAGAAATTTTTCAACGCCCAATTTTTCTAAACGAGCATGACTAGGTTCATTTCCTGTAGTAATGACTTTGTAGCCCTAGGCAATCGCTAAAAGAATTGCCATTGCGCCAAAATCTCCAGAGCCTCCAGAATTGAAAAGAGTTTGCCCAGCTTTTAGATTCAAAAGTTGAAAAGCCTGCATCGCTGTTAATGCAGTTAAAGGAACAGCAGCCGCTTCTTGATCACTTAAGTATTCAGGAACTTTAGCCCCAGCTTTTTCATTAATCACAATTTTTTGAGCAAAAGCGCCAATATTATCTACTGGATTACGTGCAAAAATACGGTCCCCGATCTTGAATTTAGTAACTTCAAGGCCAACTTTTTCTATAATTCCAACAAATTCATTTCCCATAGTTTGAGGTAACTTGTACGGAACCACCAATTTAAGATCTCCATGAGAGATAAGATTGTCCAAAGTGTTGACAGCTGCAGTTTTGGCCGTGATAAGTAAGTCATGTGCTCCAAGTGGCTGAGAATTAACATCTCGAATTTCAATTAAGGGATCTTTTTTATCGTATTTAATTAGTTGAGCTGCTTTCCTGATTTCTACTTCTTTCTAATTGTTTTAATCTTTCAATTACGTCTGCTAAAGTATCATGGTTCAAAGAATGAAGTGCCATAGAAAAGTTAGACATTTATAAAATTTTAAAGATTTGATAA
>CAMFQH010000091.1:0-6032 GCA_945980025.1 uncultured Lactobacillus sp. | reverse complement strand
CAAGCATGTATGCGTTAACTGAACGTGGGTCAACGTGTTCCATTTCACCGATAACTTTTTGAAGACGACCAGTATCAAGTGAAGTACCTGAACCGATAACACGATCCTTAGGGAATCCTGACATTCTCCAAGTTGCGTGAGTTAAGATATCAACTGGGTTAGCAGCAACTAAGAAAATACCATTGAAACCTGATTCAACGATTGGTTCAACGATTGAAGATAAAATCTTTAAGTTCTTGTTAACAAGGTCAAGACGAGTTTCACCTGGTTTTTGTGGAGCACCAGCAGAAATAACTACTAAGTCAGCATCTTTTGCGTCTGAGTATTCTGCAGAGTAAATAGTCTTTGGTGCAATCCAAGGAGTAGCGTCTGCTAAGTCAATAGCATCACCTTGAGTTCTTTCTTTAATGATATCAACGATACCTAATTCTTGTGCGATACCTTGTTGAACTAATGAGAATGCGTAAGTAGAACCTACAGCACCGTCACCAACAAGAATAATCTTATGAATTTTTTCTTCTGACATTTGCTAATACTTCCTTCCATATTAGTGATTTATTTAACAATAACGATTATATCATATTGGAATTTAAAAATTAAAAATATAATTTTAAAGATCTAATTAATTATTTGTAAGTAAGCGTGTGCTATAATCTCAAGAGCAATAAGCAGATTTAGAATGAAATATTTATCAAAGAGGATGAAAAAGAATGAAGTTAATTGCAGGTTTAGGAAATCCAGGCAGAAAATATGATCAGACTAAGCATAATACAGGTTTTATGGCATTAGATCATTACTTAGAGAAAAATGGTTTAACCCTAGATAAAGATAAGTTTGAAGGCTTATGGACAAAACAAAAGATCAACGGTGAAGATGTAATTTTTCTTGAACCACAGACTTTTATGAACGATTCGGGAAAATCAATCGCGCAAGTAGCCAATTTCTTTAAAATTAGGCCTGAAGATATTTTAGTTATTCATGATGATATGGACATGCCAATTGGAAAGATTAGAATTCGTGCAAATGGTAAATCAGGAGGTCATAATGGAATTAAGAGCATTATGGCTTGCTTAGGAACGAACAATTTTAATCGATTAAAAATTGGAATTCGTCATCCTGAAAACGAAAGTGTTGTTTCTTGGGTATTAAGTCCCTTTAATAATGACCAGCAAAAACTGATGGATGCAGCTTTTGAGACAAGCGAGAATGTCATTAATGATTTTATTAAAGGGAAGAACGCCCAATATTTAATGAATCAGTATAATTAGAATGAACATTACAGAGTTAATAAAAAAAGATAAAGAGTTAAATAGTTTTATTGAAAAAGCTCCAGTAGAAAAAAGATCACTTTTAACTGGAGTAAATTCGGGTGCTTTTGCTGCTGTACTGATGCAAATGCTAAAAGTTTGGCAGCAGCCATTGATTTTAGTTGAAGACAATGAAGAAAAGGCGCAGACGCTTTTAGATGAATTGGGAAACTTATTGCCTGATGATATGGTATTTAGTTTTCCAGTTGATGCTACGATTGCTACTCAAACGGCCGTTGCGTCTCCGGACGAACTTAGTCAAAGATTGCAGACCTTAGAGTTTTTAGCTGAAAAGAGAGCGGGGATTGTTGTAGTAACGCCTCAAGCTTTACAGTATAAATTGAGTGATCCGAGAGATTTTACTAAGGCAAAAAAGATATTTAAGCCTGAGGCAGAATTCGACTTAGATAAGTTAACTGAATGGCTTACGCAGGCAGGCTACCGCAGAGAAAGCATTGTAGCCCGTCCTGGAGAATTTGCTCGTCGAGGAGATATTCTTGATATTTATCCTTTGGATCAAGAGAATCCGATTCGAATTGAATTCTTTGGGGATGAAGTTGATACCGTAAAGGAGTTTGATGCTGCTACACAACGTAGTTTGGAAGAAAAAGACAGTGTTTCAATTGGCCCAGCTCTAGATCGAGTATTTTCCCCGCATAATTTCCAAGAAGCGGTAGAAAAAATAAAGCAAGATATGAGCGAATCAATTGCTGAAGAAGAGAGCGTTAAAAATCATTTTGTTAAGGCAATTGATTTATTAGAAGCTGGTGGTTTGCCAGAGAACTATGCCTTTTTAATTGATTATTTACTTCCGCGATCCTTCAATTTAATTGATTATTTAGATAAAGATGGCTTATTACTATTTGATGATTGGCAGTCCATAAAAAAGAATGTAGCTGATGTGGATGCTCAAAATGAAGCCTTTATTTCCGAAGAAATAAAAGCTGGAGCAATGCTGAATAGTCAAAAATTACGCCATAGTTTTGAGCGAGTTGTTCAAAAATCAAAGCAAGCTCAGATTTTATTCTCGCTTTTCCAAAAAGGAATGGGGCGATTAAAATTTGATCAAATTCTTAACTTTACAACACGAGAAGTTCAACAGTTCTTTAGTCAAATGCCTTTGATTAAAAGTGAGCTAACACGCTTTTCTAATGAAGGAAATACAGTTATTTTACAAGCTGATTCGGAAACTCGTGCTAAGCAAATCGCTCAAAATTTAGTTGATTATGGTGTTGATATTCCGGTTGTAAAAGCAGATCAACTTTTATCAAATAAAGCTCAAATAACTGTAGGTAATTTTGCACATGGTTTTGCTTTACCTAGTTTAGATTTGGTTTATTTAACTGAACGAGAATTATTCAATCAAAGACCACATCACCGCAAACGTGTTAAGACTCTTGAAAATGCTCAACGGTTAAGAAACTATAATGAATTAAAACCAGGCGATTATGTTGTTCATGTCAATCATGGTATTGGACGGTTTGAAGGAATTAAAACATTAGATGTAGATGGTAAAAAACGTGACTATATCACTATTACTTATCAACATCATGATCAGCTATTTGTCCCTGCTGACCAATTAGGTTTAGTACAAAAATATGTGGCTTCTGAAGGCAGAGTTCCTCATATTAATAAATTGGGAAGCTCTGAGTGGACTAAGACTAAAAAACGGGTTCAGTCAAAAGTTGAAGATATCGCAGATGATTTGATTGAACTGTACGCAAAACGTGAATCTGAAAAAGGATTTGCTTTCAGTCCAGATGATGATTTACAAAAAGAATTTGAAGATGCTTTTCCATATCCTGAAACTCCAGATCAGCTTCGTTCAATTAGAGAAATTAAGGCTGATATGGAAAGTCCGAAGCCAATGGATCGACTTTTAGTGGGAGATGTAGGCTTTGGTAAAACTGAAGTTGCCTTGAGAGCTGCTTTTAAAGCAATTCGGGATGGAAAACAAGTTGCCTTTTTAGCTCCAACTACTATTTTGGCGCAACAACATTTTGAGACCATGCAAGATCGCTTTAAAGATTTTCCAGTTAATTGTGCACTTTTGTCACGTTTTCAAACTCCTGCTGAAGTTAAAGAAATAGTTGAAGGCGTAAAAAGTGGCAAGATTGATATGGTTGTTGGAACACACCGCTTGCTCTCAAAAGATGTCCAATTTAAAGATCTCGGCCTATTAATTATTGATGAAGAACAGCGATTTGGGGTTAAGCATAAAGAAAGACTAAAAGAATTAAAAGCCAATATCGATGTTTTGACTTTGACTGCTACTCCAATTCCTCGTACTTTGCATATGTCGATGGTAGGAGTACGAGATCTTTCAGTTATGGAGACGCCACCTACTAACCGTTATCCAATTCAAACTTATGTTATGGAAGAAATGCCAAGTATTGTTCGTGAGGCAGTCCTTAGAGAAATGAAGCGTAACGGGCAAGTATTTTTCTTACATAATCGGATTGATGATATCGATAAAGTTGTTAGCCAATTAGAGGAACTGATTCCAGAAGCCAAAATTGAATATATTCATGGTCGCATGAGTGAAAACCAAATGGAAGATATTATGTATCGTTTTTCAAAAAACGAATTTGATATCTTGGTAACAACAACAATTATTGAAACGGGCGTTGATATGCCAAATGTTAATACTATGATTGTTGAAGATGCAGATCATTATGGATTAAGTCAGCTATATCAATTACGTGGTCGAATAGGCAGAAGTGCCCGTTTAGCCTATGCCTATTTCCTTTATCAACCAAATAAAGTCTTAACTGAAATTGGTGAAAAACGGCTTAGTGCAATCCGCGACTTTACTGAATTAGGATCCGGCTTTAAAATTGCTATGCGTGATTTATCAATTAGAGGGGCCGGTAATATGCTTGGAAAACAGCAACATGGCTTCATTGATAGTGTCGGTTATGATTTATATGCTCAAATGTTAGACGAAGCAATTAAGAAACGTAAAGGTAAAAAAGTTGCGGTTAAATCTAATGCAGAAGTTCAATTTGATTTGGAAGCATATATTCCCGATGATTATATTGCAGATCAAGAGCAAAAAATTGAGTTCTATAAGAAAATTAAGGGGATCAATGATCAAAAAGAGGCGGACAATATCGCAGATGAATTAATTGATCGCTTTGGTGATTATCCACTTGCTGTAGAAAATCTTTTGAATGTATCTACAGTTAAGGCAGATGCAGATTTAGCTCAAGTTGTATCTCTTACTCAAAAATCAAATGATAAGTTGCAAGTCATTTTTAATAATCAGGCTAGTGAGGAATTAGAAGGACCAAATATTTTTAAGGCCCTAGAACACGTATCCCTAAGAGCACGAATTAATATGGATCCGCAAAAGAGATTGAACGTAATGCTTGAGCTTGAGAAAAATATGAGTACTAGACAATTATTTAATGAGCTTCATACATTCTTAGAAGCAGCTAGTGAGATTGTTCAAAAATAAGGAGAGAAAGAAAGTAATGAGAATCGATAAGTTTTTAAAGGTATCTAGATTAGTTAAAAGACGTACTGTTGCTAAAGAAATGGCTGATCAAGGACGAGTAAAAGTTAATGACCGAGTAGTAAAATCTAGTTATGATGTTAAACTGGGTGATGTTATTGAAATCGGATTCGGTACAAAACAATTAAAAGCTCGTGTACTTGACTTAAGAGAAACAACTAAGAAGGCAGAAGCCAGCGACTTGTATGAGCTAATTGATTAATGACAAGGGAAGAGTAAGGTGTTATATTAATAACAAGTGGTGATATAATTAAGATTTAGAATATTAACGAAAAGGCAGGGAATAAGTATGCAGAGAGGGCCACGACTTTATAATGCCTTAAGCGATGAAGAACGCTTAGCACGTTTGCGACGTAAAGCGGCTAGAAAAGAAAAAGAGGTTCATCGCGTAAGGAAGAACCGAATTATTGCTTGTTTTGCAATTGCAATTTTAATTTTTGGACTGCAACTAATTATGGTCCATGTGCAAACTGGTAGAATTAACAGTCAAATTCAAACTAATAAAGCAGAGTTAAATCAGGTTAACAAAACTAATAAAAAATTAAAATCACAGGTTGCAGACTTAAAAGATCCTGATTATGTGGCTAAGGTAATTCGCTATAAGTTCTATTATTCTAAATCTGGTGAATCAATTTATACTCTTCCTGAAAAAGAGGAGGATTATTAGTGAAATTTCCAATTGGATTAAGACTCAATGCTAAAGTGAATAATATTACTAAACTTGGGATTTTTGTAACTTTGCCACATCGACATCATGGTTTGATTTTCCATAAAGACTTCGGTGATAAGTGGGAAAGTGCTAAAAAGAAGTATAGTGTTGGAGACGAAATCCGTGTTGTTGTGATCAATAATCATGAAGGAAAAATTTCTCTATCATTGAGTCAGGTAAATAATCCTGATTTAGTTGATCCAACTAATGAATTTAAAGATAGTAAAGATTTTACTCCACTGGCTAAATTATTAGAGAAATCTACTGATAAAATAGCTAATTTAAAAAATCAATTGAATTTAAGTGACCGGTAGGGGTCACTTTTTTAATCTAAAAATGACAAAATTTACAACTTTTTTTACTGAAAATAATATTGAAATAAAAAATAAAAAATTTTTACTGGCTGCAAGTGGCGGTCCAGATTCAGTAGCGTTGCTGAAGATGCTGGTTAATCTGTCTCTTATACACATCTGACGCTGCCGACGAAGGCTTAGGTGTA
>CAMFQH010000090.1:0-6058 GCA_945980025.1 uncultured Lactobacillus sp. | reverse complement strand
ATCAAGAATACAAGTACCATAGTCTTCAAGAATTAGCTCAAGCAATCGAAGAATACATCGAATACTATAACGAAGAAAGGATAAAGAGCAGATTAAAAGGCTTAACTCCGAAAGAATATCGGAATCAAGCCTCTATTAATCCTGTATTTTAAACTGTCTAATTTTTAGGTCTCAGTTCAAGTTGAGTGATTTAGGACTTTTATTTTTAAATTAAGTAGTCTTGATTTGACCACAAAATGCTTAACGTATGGCGTAGCACAGGCTTTTCTATTGATTTGAAACGGATTCTTGGTAAAGTAAGATCATCCCAAATTTCGGTAATTTCATGTTCGATTTTCTCAAAACCATTTTTACTTTTTAATTCTGTTTCTACGAAACTAATCAAATTAGATGCATTATCTAAATTAATGAGTCTGATGTTACTAATATTCTTCAATTCTGCTTCTTTGTATAAGTAATTCAAGATTATAGCTTGAGTTAAAGTAGTGGACGAAGCATTAATGTTAAGAGCAGAATACATTACATGTACGTCATATGCATTGTATTTAGAATTATCCTTTGCCAGTACCTTCTTAAAGTTTTCATGAAGAATGTGACGAATTAGCAATTCCAAGTCATGTTTGGATAATACTAAATCGCTAAATTTATCCTTGCCCGTGTAGCTTAGTAGAGCACGTTTTACTTCGGTTTTGTGTGGGAAAGTTTGTTTAGTACGCCAAGCTCTAACTTCTTCTCTTGTAACATAGATGAAGTCCCCTTCGCCTTTTCGCACTATTTCACGTAAATCGCGAGCAATGTCTTCATCTCCCTTTTTTTGAAAATCATTTTGTAAAATGTAACTTAATTGTGTTGTCAGTTTTTTCATGTTGATTAACTAACAAATGCATTTGTTTTTTCTTTTTTTCTTATCTATCGATCGACATTGTAAGAATATAATATTTTTTAGCCAACTTTAGATTTACTCTGAAGTCTTCAAAATGATATGTGTGCGGAAACTAAATCAATAAAAATGGCTTTTTTAATTTCCTATTTACCTAAATGTTTGGTGTAAGCTATTTTTATCAAGGTTAACCAAGCCTTGATAAATCAATATTTGTTAGAGTTTATTAAGGAGAACAAACATGTTTAAGCCAAATTTAACCACACATGAGTTGCTTCAAGATTACACAGCTAAGGTAGTGGAAATCACTACTAGAAAAGCAAAGAAGGAATTTAACAATTCAACTGATGTTTCTGAATTCCCATCGTTAGTTAAGTTGGTAATCACCAACGATACTAAGAATGTTAATGATGGACAAACAATTTTTGTAAAGTTGAAGTCAGCAGATAACCTAACAATCGGCGATATCATCGACTTCCAAAGTGCTCAGATTGTTAATGGAGTAGTACATTTCTGGGCGCGTAAGGGTTACGTTAATGTTTCAATCAAAGGTGACACCATTAACGTGGTGAAATAATAAAAAAGCTGTTAAGCCTTGGCATTCATGGCTTAATAGCTTTTTTTAGTAAATTCTAAAAAAATAATTGTGATTAATTCACAATACAAATTGAGCTTAGAAATAAAATCAAACTAGCTGGGAAATCCGACCAAAACAATTAAGAACGTAGAAATTTTTAAAAAACAAAAAAGTGTAACATAGCTAAGAATTTCACATTTTAAATAAGGGTATTGATGGCTGGAATGAAAGGATAAACAATGTTTGGAAGACATACACAGTTATGTGATTACATATCACGAGTAGTAGATGCCAGATTGTCATTTTTATACTCGGATCAGAGTAGTGTTAGTAGTTCATACGCTTTTCTTGAAGAAGAAAATGGTACAGGATTATTATTCGTCCTTAGATATCCATCAGGTATGCAATTGGATTCAAAAACATACTTTCAACTTTACGATATAATTGCTCCAGCAATTTCAAGCGTAAAGACTATGATAAGACCTATTACTTTTCAGTTAGTTCAAATTGATGGTGAGCCTCTTGAAATGAGTCAAGGTTTTTTCTATCCATGGCGTGATGGAAAAGCAAAAAGATTAGTTGGAAATATCGATGATGTACTAAATAATTACGATTTACAAAAGGAAATTCCTATTATGGAAGGAATGACCGTTTCTAGAAAAGTGTCTAGTTATTTGATAACCGGAAACACCGGTAGTGGTAAAACAGAGGCATTTAAGTATTTGGCACAAGTATTTACTAAAACTACTAATATTAGTGGTACTAAGAAAGCTAGGGTAATAATTTTCGATAGTAAAAAAGGAGCAGGGTCTAGATGGGCTAAGAAAAACAACGCTGATATCGAACTAATAGTACCCAATAAGGATGACAGACCAGAGGATTTTATTCCAAGAATTAATAGCAAACTTTCAGAAATAATAAATATTATGAATCAAAGACAAGATGCTTTATTTAATAATTTCAATAGTGTTACGACTAATGCTAATGAATTAGATGTACCGCCAATATGGATAATGTTCGAAGAATTTGAAGGAGTCACTTTAGGTTTGAGTCCTAGATCATCCCAAGTTCAAGACTTATATCGTTTGCTGACCCTTATTGCACTACTGGGAAGGGAAAGCCTAGTAGGACTTTGTATAACATCACAAATAGCTAGAAATGATGTTATTCCTATTCCTATAAGAAGTCAGATGATGGTCAAAGTGTTGTTGGGAGTGATAGATTCTAACTCTACGACGTATTTATTTGGTGATCTATCAGATGATATTCCACTTCCAATGGGGGGTGCTGGCACTGGAATTATTTCTATCAATGATGGTAGACATTATGGTATTGAGCCTGTTGAAATGCCTACTATAGAAGATGATGATTAGCAAGACGGAAAGAACCATGTAAAAATTCGGTATGGTTCTTTCCGCTTTTTCATAAAAACTACATTTAAGATAATGATGATAAATAAAGATTAGTTAATAAGAAATTTTGAAAGGTGGTTTTTATGCCATATTTAGTAGTAATTATAGGTTTTTGGCTTTTGTTAAAAACTGCAATTTGGACTTCAGATGCATCGTCGAAGAAAAGCAATGAATTGCAAAAGGCGATTCGTTACAGTGAGTATGACCTCACATATACTGACAAGGTAGCTAATGTAATAGCATTAGGCGCTAAAGTAGTTGAGAGGTATTCGAGCACAAGTTTAATTGTACCAACTAAAGGTTTTTGGCAATTTTCAACAAGTCCGTCTGTTCGACAAAAATTGAAAGAGAGAATGGCCAGCGAAAGCTTTAAAGACTATTTGAAAATAAATTATCCTAATATTGTGTTTTCGTCAGTCCAAGTTCAAAAGAACTGTTTAGTGATAGTTGGGAAAAAGCCATATATACATCGTCGACGCCAATGGCCATAAGCCTTTTGGCTGGCGACAAATGAAGATAAATCGTGTAGTAAATGTTAATAAAACAATTGCGGGCTTGTTATCGCAATTGTGTGCAGTGTGCTGTCAAGAAAGGGGTATATGTTTTGAAAAGAGCTAGACAGGTCATGTACGTCCAGGATGATGATCATTTAAAAGTTAAACCAGAAAAATTTGAAAAAATTTTAAACGATTCAAAAGCTATAGAATGGGCTTATGTCCACCATGATCAGGATGAAACGAGAAATCACTACCATGTTTTTCTTAAATTCAAAAATCCCATTTCTTTGGAAGCTGTAGCCAAACTCTTTAAGGATGAACCCCAATCTGTTCAAGCATGGGATGGTAGATCTGGCAATGGTTATAGTTATCTAATCCATAAAACAGAAGGAGCAAAGGATAAGCATCAGTATGATCCAGAAGATGTTATTGCTTCCTTCGATTTTAAAGAGAGGATAAAAAAGATTGAAAGTGAAGTTAAACAGATAACTTCTAAAGATGTTGAAGCATATATTAAACAGTATGCTGAAAATGATCTCTCAATAGAGGAATTAAGAAGTATAATCGGTGATTATAACTTTACTCAACCTGGAGTGCAACGTCATGTGAACGAGATTAAGTGTCTTCATGATAAAGATGAGCATGAGCAATGGCTCAAAGAGTTTGAAGGAAAAGAAATGGAAGTATATTGGATTTGGGGTCCAGGAGGATCTGGCAAGACACGTTATGCTCGTTATTTAACACGCAATGATGATGTAGCAATACTTGGGACTTCCAACGACTACTTTCAAAATTACAATGGTGAAAGAGTAGTCATAATTAATGATTTACGTCCGGATGATTTTAAGTTTGGTGATCTTTTAAAGTTGCTTGATCCATATGAACACCATAAAGAAGCACCAAGACGTTATCACAATGTGAGTCTCAATTTGGAAAAGATTTACATTACTACACCATATAGTCCTAGTGCTTTTTATAAGCAATGTAAGATTGCTGATAGAAAGCATGATTCATTGAAGCAGCTAACAAGGCGGATTAAGAAAAATATGCATTTAACAGGGAAAAAAGGAAAAAGTAAGAAAAATGAAAATCATTAATGGAAAAGAATTAAGAGAGTTGTTACACATTAGTACTACCGTTTTTTACAAGTGGAGAAAAGCAGGTATGCCTTATCATCAATTTCCAGGTAGTCGAGCATATTATGTTCCATCCGAAGTTTTTGAATGGCTTGAAAAGACGGGGCATCGAAAGCAAGAGATATGGACAGAAGAATAGAAGAAGCAAAATATAGAAGGTATAATAGAAGTGGTCTTCGTTGTATCTTCTTTTTTTGTAAAAAGGGGACATGACATATGATCAAACAATTGAAATCAGGTAAAAATAAAGGAAAGTATTCTGTTAGGATTCAACCGAGGGATAAACAAACAGGTAAGCAAATCAATTTTCCAATTAAATATGCTTCTACGAAAAAAGAGGCACAAAAAATTGAACGTCAAATGTGGGCTAATTTCGAAAGTGGTCTAAACCCTGATCATGCAAGGGAATCTTTTAGTCAAGCTTTTCGAAAGTATGCAGAAGAAAGGAAAAATACTATTTCCCCTGTTACGTTTAAAGCTTGGGAAGATTCTGCTAAGTTGTTTGAACAATATTTTAAGAATACAGAAATCCAAAATGTTACAACTCAAAGGATAGGTGAGTTCGCTCATAGTTATGTAGAACAACATAATATAAAATTGAGTTCGCATTGTGTATTGGCTACTAGATTAATACATATGAAGAATTTTTTTAATACTGTTATTGGAACAGGTGTTAAGAAGAATCCAGTTCCTGATAGACCGTTACATTATTTCTTTAGGAAAAGTGATTTTTCTGTAACACAAGAACAATATTTATTTACTGATGCTGAACTAAAGAGCATTAAAATTAATCTTCAACAGGAGTTAAAGAAAGCCACAACCATTAATTCAATAACTAGACTAGCATTATGGATTGAAGTAGAAACAGGAATGCGACCAGCAGAAGTTCAAGCACTAAAGTTTGATAACTTAGTGAAGGAAGAGGGATATTGGACTTTTAGGATCAATGATAGTTGGTCTGATTATATTAATGGCTTTAATGGTTCATTAAAGGCAAGACCACATGGCTTTTCTAGAACTGTATTGCCTATTTCCGATGAGTTGGCACAAGCAATTAAACATTTTAAAGTTAAACAAGCTGAATTTCTAAAAGACCATGATTTGAGTAATCAAAATGATATGGTTTTACTAAATTTAAGAAATTATAAGAAAGCTGCTGAAGGAATGCCAGTAACCCAAAAGGGTATGAATTTTATGCTGAAAGAGGTATGTCAAGAAGTTAATATTGATCCGGGTGAAGATAAACTTTCACTTTACAGCTTTAGACATACATTGTGTACTAAATTAGCTAATAAGCCTGGAATATCTTATCCTTGGGCTGCAGCTAGAATGGGGCATACTTTGTCAACGTTTATGAAAACTTACGTCGGCGTTGATAAAGACATTGATAAAGAAATGATGAAAAGATGGTTAGCTTAGTATGCGACACAATCTTGACACAGAGTTTAAAATGCAACCTTAGTAATCGTTGATATAAAAGGATATAATATTTGTACTTCCGTGCTGGCATTCAGCACTCAGAGTACTAACTAAGCATTTCAAAGTCTTTCAATGAA
>CAMFQH010000089.1:0-6121 GCA_945980025.1 uncultured Lactobacillus sp. | reverse complement strand
CGATGTCGTCAATTATCGTGGCAATTAATGCGATGGGATTGACTGGTAAAAAGATAAAAAACGTATAATTAAGTGATGACAAAAACTTATTATAGAAACAAAGCAAAAGGAAGTGAAACTATGTCACAATGGATTCTGATAGCCCTTTGTCTTCTAGCACACCCACTCATGATGCTATTTATGCACAAGGGTATGCACGGTGGCTCTGGTAGTATGGGCTGCTGTGGAAACAACACTCAACAAAATTCCAATAATACTGAAAAGCCACGTAAAAAAGTCAATTAACTTGGGGGTATATATTATGTAACCTAATAACTAACTGTTAGCATCACCCTCGTTTAGTGATACAATGAATATATCGTAATATTGATTTATGCTATGAATCTCGGAGTCGCATTATGCGGCTCTTTTTTGTTCTTTTCGGCTATACCACTCCAACTGCGTCTAAGTACCATTATGTAAACCTAATAAAAACACTCCTAGAAAAATTTTCTAGGAGTGTTTTTTTGCGCAGTAATTGCTTACATAAAATTTGAATTTATTATAGCAGATGTAAATTAGTTAGAAAAGTAGAAAAAATTTTTTCGTAATTTTTGTGAAACAATGGTATATAATATTAGCTCTATTGCTTATAAATGGCTATAAATCAGTATTTTAAGTGCAAAAATTTTTAATTCATTTTTGTGAAACAGTGATACTATATACTCAAGTCGAGAATATCGACAAAAAAACTAAATGAAAGGAGTAAAAGAAGCATGTTTAATGAATTTCCACGTTTGAAAGATGCAGTTTGCTGGGCTAAAGCTAATCATCGTGAGCTTCAAAGCTTAATTGAAGTTAATTTTTATGATGATAAAACTCGAACTTGGCACGCGACTAAGTGGGTCGAGGGTCTTCCTGCAATGGATTTGTTAATTCATGAAGAAGAAATTACTAAAAGTAGTTTAGCTGGAAAAAATGTTGCTTTTGACACTGTTTTCAAGTCTTTTCAGCATGATAACTTACAGGAAATCTGGATTCATCAATTAAAAATTATTTGTTAAATAAGAAATGTGCAGTTTTAGAAAATTTTCTTTCTTACTCTTGCTAAGAAAAATAAATAATATGAAGAAACTCTGCACAAAAAGAAAATTAATCTTGCTAGACTATCGTTGAAGAGTTGAAGAAGCTCTTAAATAGATAAATGAAAGGAAGATTTTTTCATGAAATTAAAAGAAAAAATTGATTCATTGGCTGAGAAGCGTTTAAATGCACGCTTTCAAAAGCTTGTAAGAGATGGCTTGTTAGCTCGTGATGTTGCCGCTGTGAAGCTTGAAGATGAAAAAAGAGCGAGACTCGTTCTGTTGTGCTCTTGTAAAGATCAAATTTATGCAGTTGTTTGCACAAGCACTCGTAAACAAAAGAATGTAAGTCTTTCATATTTTGAGTTGTTAGGGCACTGTATCACAGCTCAAAAAGCCGTGATTTCTAATAAAAGAATTGAGCTTCATGGACGCTATGAGGGCTATCAAGCTCATTTAATTGTTGCCCAAGATGTAGCAATTCGTAATTAATTTAATTGTTTTCTGCTTTTAAAGCAGTAGAAAGAGTGAAAAAAATGGCTAAAACTCCTATGTGGAATCGTACTTTAAGTGAAGTCCTGGGTTATGAAACTCAAAAAGTTGATAAAAAGAGTGAACGTACAGGCAATGTATATCAAGCTGATGTAATTCCCAATATTGAGCTTGTGGTAATGGGTGCACCAGTTGAAGTATTAAGAGATAATGGGCAAAAGACATATCGTTACAGTGTCTTCGATATGAAGAAAGACCTTGAATATCAAGTGACTTGCTCTGTGTTTTTAAATATTAGCGGTGTACGACAGGTGATTTTTAAAAATTTAACGGGTGGTGCACTTGCTAATGGTCGAGGTTGGTATAAAGCTGATTCTGTTGCTTTAGCTGTTAAGAAATAGGTGGTAAGCATGTTGACTAAACATTATTTGCAACGTGCTTACATGAATCATCGACAAGCTGAAAACTTGTTAACTGATTTATTTGCTATTCCTGCGCAATTTTTGTATGAAACTTGTTGGGATTTCTGGCATGATAATAGTCTTGTAAGTTCGTTGGATACTGGGAAAATTAGCTTGCAGAACTTGTTTTACTATAAAAAGCATAAGATGACTGCAAAAGATTGTAGAAAAGCAAGTAAGATCACGCTTAAAATCTACGAAGCAATGATTAAATCAAGTTTGTTTACTAACGTTAGTAGAGATAAACAGTATTATAGTTATATCTATGATAGATATTACGAAAATATTGATTTATCGCGCGTGCTAGTTTGTGTTCACGCTGATAAAAATTTAAAAAATCAGCAAGAAATACGTATTAAATTTGACGCAAATCAAGCTAAAGCTGTTGAATCAGATAATTATATGACGATTCTAAATCAGTGTTTAGCAAGCGTTGATGATAATTTAACAGTTCTTGAACCCACAGCGTCAAAGGGTTGGTATATTTATAGAATTAATGATAATTCTATAAATTATCGTATTGATTTATCTAATTTTCAAGATAATGACCTTGAAAATTATTCAATTTCGCTTGATGGTGGTCATAAATGGCGATTAGACAGGCAATACGGTGCAATTATTACTGGTTCGAGTGGAACTGGTAAAACCTCACTCCTATTTAGCATGATTTATTTACTTATGCAGAAATCCAAGAAAAATAAATCAAATAAAAATATTGAAATTTGGGTCTGTGATGGCAAAAATGACACTCTTGGTGCTGTTATGTCGCAAATTCTTCCACGGGATCATGTTGCGGTAGGTGTTGAGACTACGCAACTTGTACATAAACTAGTTGAAATTACTGATAAACGTTATCAGTATATGTCAAAAGAGCGCAAAAAAAATTCGCGATTGGCATTCGCGAATTTCGATAAATTTGGATTTAAGATGATCGTGGTTTTTATTGATGAGCAAAGCGCGATCACTGCTAGTCTAGCAGATTCTAAAGCAAAAAAGCAATATCAAAACGATTTGCTTAAACTTGTACAGACTTCGCGTGCAAGTGGAATTATACCGATTTTCTCAATGCAGCAAGCTAATGCTCAAAGTTTTAGTGGGACGCTTGGTACAGCTATTCGGGAACAAATTTCGGGCTTAAAGATTATTATGGGTACAGCAAATACGATTACTACACAAGATAAGCAGATGGTTTTTAATGCAAGTGTTGAGCTTCCGCCTTCAAAATTTACGGGTGCGGGATCTGGATATTTACAAACTGCTGATATGCCAAGCCCCGAAAGCTTTCAAGCTCCGCTTCTACCGAGACGTTCAGAAGATTTGTATAAGCTTTTAAATAGTAATAAATAATTATTCAAGTGCGTTAGTACAAGTGATTTAAAAGATATGTATTGATTTTAGCTTATTTTTTGTAAAAATCGCTTGTGCTAACGCACTTTTTACGAACACGCGCGTAAGCGCGTGTGAGTTCAACATGGGTGTTGTAAACACCCATGTCACAGAAAAGCGAGGATTTAAGTGTTAAAGACTAGCATAGATGAACTAACAGTAGTCTTGCAAGCTACTGTTAGTGAGAAAATGACCTTAGAAAATAATGCCGATTGGCAAAAATTAGCGAATGAAATTATCGTAGAATTTGAAAAAACGGCTGACTTAAAAAATATATTTGGCGAAAGAGTAAAAGAAACAAGTTGCCCGCAGGGGTATACAAATGGTTTCTGTTACGGGCAACATTCATTTTATTTCTGTATTGCTTATAACGAAAGTAGTTATAATATGGGAATTATTGTAAAATTTTCTGCTCAATCTTTGGCATATTACTTAAAGAAAACCAATCAACAAGTTTATAGCTTTTTACAAACGTTGAAAAGTGATAAATATGAATTTAGACTAAGCCGATGTGATGTTGACGTTGATTTCATGAATGAGAAATTTACACCAACTCAGATTTTTAATGACTTAAAGACAGAAAAAGTGCTTGTTTTTTATCAAAAGAATCAGAAAAATAAGCTTATTTTTGTGAGAAAGCATGCAAAATTACAGGGATTTGCAATAAATCGTGATGTTCCAACGGTTTATGTTGGTTCGATTGCTAGTGATTGTCAATTACGTATCTATGATAAAAAGTTAGAACAAATTCAACAAAATGGTTCTAAGCTTGCATGGGTATTGCAGTTTGATTCGGTTATTCGCTTTGAAGTGGCTTTAAAGCATGACCTGGCACACAATATAACTGATTTATTGCTAAAAGTAAAAAATGACAAGCAATTAAATGATCTTGTTTTATCAGTCTTTTTGCAGAAATTTTATTTTAAACGTGCAAGAACAGATAAAGCGACACTTTATACAAAGAAGATGCAAAAGGCGTTAAAAGGTGATCAAGAATATTTGTTAGGGCATGTGAATGCTGACAATGATTTATTGCAGAGATTTAAATATTTGCTTTTCAGCAGTGGAACAATTTCAACGCTTTATAAAATTTTAGCGGTTTATGGTTACGATGATTTAGATCAAGCGCTAGAATATATCAAAAATTTTGTGCAAAATTGGAATGTTAATGATGATTGTCGCTTTTGGCTTCAAAAACATGCTGATGATACTGCAGAGACTTTTGATGATTTTGCTAATTTGAAGCAATATTTGAAAGAAAATTAGTTAATTTGATGCTGAGATTGTGTTTTAAAATGCAATTTCAGCATTTTTTATGTATAATTGACTTTCAAAGAGCTTGAAAGTGCTTTATAATGAAAAAAGATAATTAAATATGAAATGAAAAAAGCCCTTAATTGGACGGCAATCCTATTAAGAGCTATACGTTAGCTACAAGAACCAGTTGTAGTTTCACGCTTTTCAATCAATTTTAGTGCTAAATTTATTAGCTATTAAAATTGTACTAAGTAAAGAAAGATAAATCAAGAGTGAGACGCTGGTAATTGTACTAATGTCTCACTTTTTTAATGCGATTTTTTAAGGAGTTATAAGAAAAAAAATCGGGTGTCTCGAGCCGATGCAAGTAAGTCGAGCGTATGCAAGGAAGTAAGGGGGCTTTCTGGGAACGTCAAGCGGTGACTACGACCGGAGTAACTTAAGCTCAAATGGTAGGGGTGGTCATACATTTTATTATGGTGAACTGCAAGTCTGAAGAACCATGATAAAAGCATTCACGTTTCTTATGTAGTAATAATGATCTACGTTTAAGTTGTCCGGGCTGTATAGGGCGTAAAACGTGCCTCATTGTTTGAGGAGTGACCGACGATGACAGCGACGGCGACGGAAAGCTTGAACTAAATTGTTGATTATTAATTTTTAGCGCTCTGAAAAGGGCGTTAATTCTCTCTGAATCTGCTCTGGCTCAAAAAAGCTTGGACTAAAATTGCTGTTTTTGCAATTTTTATTTGATTATTTTCTTGTTGTTTTTAAAATATTTTTGAAATAGTGATGCGAATTAGGCTTTGTTTGTAATTTGTTTTAGAATTGTTTTAAAAATAGTTTGGAAACAGTTAGAAATAGGGTGTGAAAATGGGTAAAGGAAAAATTGAAAGTAACATTTTAACAGTTAGTGAAATTGCTGAAAAAGCTGGTGTATCAAGGAATAAGGTTTGGTCTTATATTAGAAGAAATAAAATTGAAGCAGTTGAAAAGAAGAATAAGGTTTTTAAGTTTGATTCAGATATTATTTCAGAAATAAGCAAAAAACAGGAAGGGAAACAGGCTAGAAATAATAATTCTAATAATAATAATAGTGTTGCTTCTGAGTCTGTTTTGAGTGTTTTGAAGAAACAGTTGGAGGCTAACCAGGAAATCATAAAGAGTCAACAGAAACAGATAGAAAAGCAACAGGAAACAATAGACTACTTTAAGAGTGAAAATATTGCTTTAAGGCTTGATAATTCGAAGAAAATAAAACTTTTAGAAGATGCTCAGAGGAAGAAAGATGCTGTTTCTGAAAATAATTTAAAACAAGAGAGAAATAAACATTGGTGGCAACGTCTATTTTGATAGAAGAGTGTTATAAGTTATTTGCTTTGAAATATTTGGTTTATTAGGTGGAGAATAAGTGGTATCTATTACTTGTGTTAGTATTTATGCCAGTAGATCGTCGCAGCAAGT
>CAMFQH010000088.1:0-6303 GCA_945980025.1 uncultured Lactobacillus sp. | reverse complement strand
TCCAAGCAAGACAGTCAACCCAGATCCAAGTGACCCAGGCAAGAATGTACCAGTTAAGTATGTTCCAAATACACCAGTTCAAGAAGAAGGTTCTATTACCGTAACTGTTCATGATAAAACTGATAACGTTGACTTGCCACAATACGGTAAAACTAGTGGTGAACAAAAAGTTGGCACTGAGTTTACTTATGACAAGAATTCTGTAATTCAAGAACTTGAGAATAAGGGTTATAAAGTTCTGAATCCAGAAGTAGTAATTCCAACTGAAATTACTAAAGGTAATCAAAATATTGTCATCGAGGTTGAACACCAATTGGTTCCCGTAACCCCAGAAAATCCAGGGAAACCAGGCGAACCAATCAATCCTAATGATCCAAATGGACCAAAATGGCCAGCAGGAACAGATAAGGATAGTTTGGAGAAGACTGGTACCCAAACGATTAAGTATGTAGCTGCAGGTGACAAGACGCCAGCTGATAATACTCAAAGCTTTACCTTCACTAGAAGTGCAGTGGTTGATAAAGTAACTGGTAAGATTGTTAGTGAAATTGGTTGGAATGAAACTAGCCATACCTTTGGCGAAGTTAAGACACCAGAAGTGTCCGGATACAAGGCAGATAAGGAAATTGCTGGTGGTGCAACGATTACTCCAGATGATTTGCATAAGACCATCGTCGTAATTTATAGTCCTGAGAATCCAACTCCAGATACTTACAATGGTAGTCAAACAATCAAGTTTGTGGATCCAAATGGCAACGAACTTGAACCATCAAACGTTCAAACTGCAACTGATTTAACTGGTGACCACACATTTGGCATCATTGATGTTCCAGTAATCAATGGCTATGTATCTCCAGTGACTACAGCTGGTGGAGCAACAGTAACTAAAGATAATCCAAATGCTGTGATTACTGTGGTTTACACTCCGGTAGGTAGAATTATTCCGGTAGATCCAAACGGAAATCCAATTCCAGGACAAGAGCACCCACAATTCCCTAATAATCCAAATAATCCAACTGAAGTTATTCCAGGAACTAAACCAAATATTCTAGGCTACCATCCAGAAAATGGCAAACCAGGTGATCCAGTAAATCCAGTACCGGGTAAGCCAGGAGAAGATGTACTAGTTAAGTACGTACCAGATACTTCAACACCAAAAGTACCAAACAAATCAACAACTCCAGTTAAGCCTGAGACACCAGCAGAACAACCTGCTAAATCAGAGAAGCCAGCTACTCCAAGCACTCCAGAAAAGACAAATGTTTCAAATAAGAGTGAAAAAGTAGAAAATACTTCGATTAACAATATTGCTTCTCAAGCAAACAAGAGAACAGAAAAAGTTGTTAATAAGAAGGCTAAGACATTGCCAAAAACAGGTGCACAGAATAATGAAGGTGTACTTGCAGGCGTAGTAGGAAGTGCATTAGCACTATTTGGTTTAATTGGATTAATAGGAGACAATAAGCGAAAAAAGAAAATTTAATGATAATCAAGATATAACACTCAAATCTTGATTCTAAAGTGGAATGCACATGCACTCCACTTTTTTGTAATATTGTTATTAATGGTGTTTTTAATACTTCTCTTAAAAGTAGAATGCTATCATTTTAGAAATAAGTTTTTTTTGCTATACTGGTTCAAGGTGAGACAAATGGATGAACTTGAAAAAAATGAAAGATTAGGCGATTTATTTGCCTACTACGGTCCATTATTAACAAAAGGACAACAAGAGTATTTTGAGGATTATTATTACAATGATCTTTCTTTAGGAGAAATTGCAGATAATCACCATGTCTCTCGACAAGCTGTTTATGATAATTTGAAACGAAGCAGCCGTGCTTTAGAAAAATATGAAGATAAACTTCATATGAAACGTGATTATACTCAAATAGAAGAAAAAATTACTGAGGCAGTATATGCCCTTGAACATGGCAAAATTAATCGAGCTCAGATTGAACTTTTGAAATTATTAAGACAAATGGGAGTAGAATAGTATGGCTTTTGAAAATTTAAGTGAAAGACTTCAAAAAGCATTAAAAAATTTAACTGGTAAAGGTAAGATCTCAGAAGCAGATATTAATGACGCTAGTCGTGAAATTCGATTGGCTTTATTAGAAGCGGACGTTAACTTTAAGGTTGTAAAAGACTTTATTAAAAAAATAAAAAAGGAAGCTTTAGGTAAAGAAGTCCAAGATAGCTTAAATCCAGGACAACAAATCATCAAAATTGTTGATGATGAGTTAACTAAAATGATGGGAGAAGAGACTGTTTCTCTTAATAAATCTCCGCATATTCCAACAATCATTATGATGGTCGGTTTACAGGGTACTGGTAAAACTACTACTGTCGGTAAACTTGCAAATTACTTAATGAAGAATGAAAAAGCTCGTCCTTTGTTAATTGCAGGCGATATTTACCGTCCAGCTGCTATTGAACAGTTAAAGCAAATTGGTCAACAATTAGATGTACCGGTTTATAGTGAAGATAACCAAGATGTAGCCGAAATTGTAAAGCATGGTCTTGAAGAAGCTGATAAAAATAAGAATGACTATGTTTTGATTGATACGGCTGGTCGTCTTGAAATTGATGAACAATTGATGGATGAGTTGAAACGTGTAACTGAGGTTGCTCATCCTGATAATACTTTATTAGTTGTTGATGCAATGACGGGTCAAGCAGCTACACAAGTAGCAGAAGGATTTAATAATGACTTAGATCTAACTGGAATTGTTTTAACTAAGCTTGATGGTGATACTCGTGGTGGTGCGGCACTTTCTATTCGTGCTGTCACTGGTCTTCCAATTATCTTTACAGGGCAAGGTGAAAAATTAACTGATCTTTCTACTTTCCACCCTGATCGAATGGCTTCACGTATCTTAGGTATGGGTGACATGTTGACCTTAATTGAAAAGGCTCAGCAAGATTACGATGCTAAAGAAGCCGAAAAGATGGCTGAAAAGATGCGGGAGAATACTTTTGATTTTAATGACTTTATTGATCAAATGGAACAAGTTCAAAAAATGGGTCCTCTAGATCAAATTATTAAAATGATTCCTGGATTAGGTAATAATCCTGCTCTTAAAAATATTCAGATTCCGGAAAAGCAAATCGATCACATTAAGGCTATTGTTTATTCAATGACCCCAGAAGAGCGTGAAAATCCTGATATTCTTAATCCATCAAGAAGACGTAGAATTGCTGCTGGTTCGGGTAGATCGATTGCTGAAGTTAACCGAATGATTAAGCAATTTAAGCAATCAAAAGAAATGATGCAAAAAATGACTAAAGGTGATATGGGTGAATTGGCTAACTTACCAGGAATGAATTCACCAATGGGCAAGATGGCAATGAGATCAATGAATAAGCGCTTTAAGAAAAATAAGAAGAAACGGATTAAGAATATTAAACGTTATCGTTCAAAATAATTTTCAACTGTTAAGGAAAACCCCTTTACACATATTTTTCTATATGCTATATTATTTAAGTCAAGAAATTTAGGAGGAATTAATTAATGTCTGTTAAGATTCGTATGCGCCGTATGGGCTCAAAGAGAAAACCTTTTTACCGTATCGTAGTTGCTGATTCACGTATGCCACGTGATGGCCGTTTCATCGAAGAAGTTGGTTACTACAACCCACTTACTAACTCTGATGAAGTTAAGCTTGAAGAAGACAAGATTTTTGAATGGCTTGAAAAAGGTGCTCAACCATCAGATACTGTAAGAAGCTTACTTTCAAAAGCTGGTTTGATGACTAGATACCACGACGCAAAGTACGGTAAGTAATTTACTATTGCAATTAGAAGTTTGGGAAAGCTCTTCCCAAACTTTTTTATTTAGAAAGAATAAGTTCTATGACTGAATATTTTGAAGTTGGAAAGATATTGTCTCCTCATGGATTAAAGGGAGAAGTTAAGGTAAATGCAACAACTGATTTTCCAGAGGAAAGATTAGCTACAGGAAGTAGATTGTTTATTAAGAATAATAAACAGTATGAAGAATTAATTGTAGAAAATACTCGACGCCATAAACAATTTTATTTAGTTAAATTTGAAAAGATTGATGATATTGATCAGGCTGAAAAAATTTGCAGTAAAGAATTATATGTAGCAGAAACAGATCAACAAGAATTACCTGCAGGTAGTTATTACTTTAAAGATATTTTAAATTGTCCCGTCTATGATGCTGAGACTGGAGAAAAGCTAGGCGTATTAGAAAATATTGAAACGCCTGGTGCTAATGATATTTGGGAGATAAAGCCAGAAAAAGGAAAGAGTTTTTGGATTCCAAATATTGAATCAGTAGTTAAAAAAGTTGATCTAGCCAATAAGAGAATAGAAGTAACTTTGCTTGAAGGATTACGAGATGAAAATTAATGTTTTAACCCTTTTTCCAGATATGTTTACTCCTTTGCAGGTATCAATGTTGGGAAGAGGTCTAGAAGACAAAAAATGGGAATTAAACTTAGTTAATTTCCGTGACTTTACTAGCGACGTACATCATCATGTCGATGATACTCCTTATGGGGGTGGAGCTGGGATGGTACTTCAAATTATGCCAATAAAAAAAGCTCTAGATTCTTTAACTAATAAAGGAAAAGTAATTATTACTGCTCCACAAGGAAAAACTTTCAATGAAAAAATGGCCCAAGATTGGTCAAAAGAAGAAAATTTAACTTTTATTTGTGGTCACTATGAAGGTTTTGATCAGAGAATTTATGATTTGGCTGATGAAACAGTATCAATTGGCGATTACGTCCTTACTGGTGGAGAATTACCAACAATGAGTATGATTGATGCTACTGTTCGTCTCTTACCGGGGATTTTGGGAAATTCTGCTTCTCCAGTAGAAGAAAGTTTTTCACACGGTCTTTTAGAATATCCGCAATATACGCGTCCTGCTGATTTTGAAGGTAAGAAAGTCCCTGAAGTATTAACATCGGGTAATCACCAAAAAATTGCTGAGTGGCGTCATAAGGAAGCATTACGAGCAACATATCTCTATCGGCCTGATATGTTAGCTGATCGTAAGTTGACAGATGAAGAAAAGAGAATGCTTGAAGAAATTAAAAGTGAAAAAGAGAATTAGTATTTACAAGCATTTTTCTATTTGGTAAACTAGTCGTTGTGGCATGAGCCACTGATTTATGGGTATTCCGCTGGCACAAGGTGTTGATGAATGCCGTAGAAGGAGAGAAAATAATGGATCCATTAATTCAAGAATTAACTAAAGAACAATTACGCGATGATATGCCTGACTTCCGTGCAGGTGACACTGTTCGTGTTCACGTACGTGTTGTAGAAGGTACTCACGAACGTATTCAGATGTTCGAAGGTGTTGTAATTAAGCGTAAGGGTGCTGGTATCAGCGCAACTTACACTGTACGTAAGATGTCATCAGGTATTGGTGTTGAACGTACTTTCCCAGTAAATGACCCACGTGTTGCTAAGGTTGAAGTTCTTCGTCACGGTCGTGTACGTCGTGCTAAGCTTTACTACTTACGTGAACGTCACGGTAAAGCAGCTAGAATTGCTGAAAAGCGTCGCGGTTAATTCAGTTAATCAAGACAGTATTAAGCCATCTCGAAAGAGATGGCTTTTTTTATCCATAAAAAAAGAGTTTCAAAATAGAAACTCTTTTTGTTTAATAAAATGTAATGTGATTTAGTGGCCAGTAGCGCATCTTTACTACTCCCACAATTTTACTTCGTGGAATTGTTCCAATATAGCGACTGTCTTTAGAAACGCTTCGATGGTCTCCCATTACAAAATACGTATTAGCAGGAACTTTATTAGTCTTTTGCATTTCTTTTAGTTGCTTTGAAGTATAAAATTGACGATAATTTTGAGTTTTGGCTAGAGAGCTCAGAGTGAAATTCTGTGTATTGGTATATTTAGTACCTGAAATCCCGTCTTCTCCATTGTCAATTAATTTTTGACCAGCCTTTAACCATGGTTGACTAAGTTTTTTACCATTAATATAAATTTGATTATTTTTACTTACAATGGTATCTCCTGGTAACCCGATTACTCTCTTAATATATACGGCCCCAGGCTCATCAGGCGCATCAACAATTACAATGTCGCCTTCCTTAATCTTAGCATGCCTAAGAGCAATAACACGATCGTTATTTTCAAAAGTAGGTTGCATTGAAATTCCAGATACAGTTAAGTTGGCAAAAACATATTTATTTAGTACAAAGAAAATACCAAAAAATATGGCAGCTAGAATTAGTACCTGGAGAATCCACTGACCCCAGCTTTCAGATTGTTCTTGTTCTGTCTCTTATACACATCTGACGCTGC
>CAMFQH010000087.1:0-6306 GCA_945980025.1 uncultured Lactobacillus sp. | reverse complement strand
CGTCCATATTCAACTAATTTAGCAATTTCAGCTTTTTGCTTTTTATTAAATTTAGTGATCTTTTCCCCAGTTTGATGATTGTAAACTGTCCCTTTAATACCTTTACCGCCAATAATTATATATTTCGGAGTAACAATAGTACCGTTTCTAAACACAACTACTTGTCGATATTGCTTGGAGAATAAATCCTGACCAAATTGAATATAATTTTTATTTGAAATTCCTAAAAGATGAAGTAACGTTGGGAGAACATCAATTTCACCGCTGAGCTTGTTATCAATTGTCCCCTTAATTCCATTCATATGGATCATGAAAGGAACTTTTTGAAGTTCTGTTGTGTCATAAGATGTCCATTTACTAAAATCTTTACCTAATACTGGTGCCAGAGCAGATAATTCATCATCTGAACTACCAACACCGTAATGGTCTCCATAAAGGATAACCATCGTATTTTTATCAAGGCCACTCTTTTTTAGATAATCAAAGAACTCTTTAACTGATTGGTCAAGATAATGCGCTGTCTCAAAGTAATTATTGATGGTTGTATTTGAAGTATTTGTAGTAGTAAAGTTATCATCTTTATCTTCTTGATCAAGTTGAAATGGAATATGGTTGGTAACAGTCAAATACTTAACATAGAATGGTTGCTGAATCTGTTCAAGATACTTAATACTTTCACTAAACAATAACTTATCTTTTAGGCCATATCCGATTTTGTCGTTCTTTTTTTGAGAGAAATAATTTGCATCGAAGAAATAGTTATATCCTAAATTTTTATATACTTCATTTCGATTCCAAAAAGTTCCTGTGTTACCGTGAAAAACAGCCGAAGTATAGCCAGTTTGCCGAAGAATTTGAGGTGCACCTTGGAAAGTATTTTCAGATCCTAATGATGAAAATAGGGAACCATCTGAAATACCATATGTTCCAGTTTCAAGCATATTTTCTGCATCACTGGTTCGTCCCAAGCCTACTTGATGATAAAAGTTACTAAAGCTAACGGTGTCTTTATTATGATAGAGTGAGTTAAGAAATGGAGTAACTTCTTGTCCATTAACTTTTAATCCAATTAGAAATTGTTGAAAACTTTCTAGGTGTAGGACAATGACATTTTTTCCCTTGGCTTTACCAAAATATTCTGGATTTGCTTTTGCATAATGCTTTTTAGTAAAGTCGAGTACTTGATTAATATCTTCTGCATTAGCATTTTTCTTAACTTGGTTTGATTGTGCACTTTTTAAGAGGTCATATACTGAATAAGTATCAAGTCCAAGATATTTAACCACGTAAGAGCGGTCGAATGTATTTCTTAATAATCGTGGACGTGAGGTTTCAGCTAAAAACATATTTAAAGTTAACATGAAAACGCCAAATGATGAGACAGCAAATGGACGTTTAAATCCATACTTACGTGGATCAATTTTGATAACTTTAATAATCAATAAGATAATGATAATTATGAGATCCAGCCAAAGAAAAATATCGCTGGGATGCAGTAAAGCAACCGTACTCTTTCCTAGTCCTTGTGATACTTTTCCGGTATTTTGAATAGTTTTACTAGTTAAAAAGTCTGAAAATTGACGATAATAAATGACATTTGCAAAAAGCAAAATCGTATTTATTGTGTCTAAAACTAGCATTGCAATATAAGAGACTAATGGCTTAGAGAAATAGAGCCCTAAACTAAGAATAATAATGCACGTGCCTAAAGGCGTTAACCAGACGATGAAGTGCTGGTATGGGTCACTTAAGCCAAGCTTAAAATCAAAGTAAGCCGCATACATATATTTTGCCCAAAAACAAAGTGTTAGGATTGTTAAGAAACCAATTCTAGTTTGCCAGAAATTACGTTTTGTTTTATTCACGCTTCACTACTCCTTTTAATAAGGAATATTTTACTGGTAATTTCAAAAAACGACAAACTTTTGTTAAAGGTTTGCGATTTTTTAATATTTTGAAAAAAATCATCTTTCATGGAGATCTTTACGTTATAATTAAGCCAAAATTACGGAGTCGGTTAGGTTATGCTTTTTTTACAACCCTTATATGAATATATTTTTCACCATTATGCAGCGCATATTAATCACTTTGCCTTAATTAAGTTGATTTTGTATAGCTTAGATAAGACACTTTTTTACTTTATTATTTTTGTAATTATTCGTTTATGTTGGCTGTTATTGGTGAGACATAGAAGAACCCTGAAGTCCGAAGCTTGTGTATGGATATTTAGTTTTTATATAATTTTGCTCTTAATGCTGACAGTATTTAGAGATACATATTTTCCATGGCAGTTGACATTTAATTTCCATCGTAGTCTAAGCGATATAAACTTAGTATTTATGAAAGAAACGCTGAAATTGACTCATGGTCAGAGTTTACTTGACTTTTTTTATAATTCGCTTGGAAATGTTTTATGGTTCATCCCGTTTGGTTTTTTATTTTCTACAGTTATTCAGAAAAAAAGTATGGTGGGAACTATTTTGGCCGGGGGATGTTTATCCGTAATTATTGAATCTTTGCAATTTGTTTTAGAAACTGGTGTAAGCGATATAGATGACGTATTTTTTAATGTTTGCGGGACTATAATTGGATTTATATTATATCGAATTATTTATAGATTCTTATAAGAAAAAACTCTAGTTTTATGAGGAAGTAACTGCTAAAATAAGGTTTGTATGTGAAAAAGTTACAAAAAAAGGAAGTTTAAATAATGAGTAAAGTTGTTCACTTTGATGCAAGTAAATTAACTCCTTTTGTTCATGAAAATGAATTAAAGGAAATGCAAGCAATGGTAACTGCTGCAGATCAAGAATTACGCGAAGGTACTGGCGCAGGTAGTGACTTCCGTGGTTGGATTGATTTGCCAATTAATTATGATAAAGACGAATTTGATCGTATTAAAAAAGCAGCTAAAAAGATTCAAAATGATTCAGAAGTTTTAGTTGGTATTGGTATTGGTGGTTCATACCTTGGTGCCCAAGCTTCAATTGAGTTCTTAAATAGCTCTTTCTACGGTAGAGAAAAAGAAAAGTACCCAACTGTAGTATTTTGTGGTAATTCTCTTTCAGGTTCATACCTTTACGATTTGCTTGAATGGTTAGGAGATAAGGACTTTTCAATTAATATTATTTCTAAGTCTGGTACTACTACTGAACCTTCAATTGCTTTCCGTGTATTGAAGGATAAGTTAATCAAGAAATACGGTAAAGAAGAAGCTGCTAAGAGAATTTACGCAACTACTGACCGTACTAAGGGTGCTTTGAAGACTGAAGCAGATGCAGAAGGTTACGAAGAATTCGTAGTTCCAGATGATATTGGTGGTCGTTTCTCAGTATTGTCAGCTGTTGGTTTGCTTCCAATTGCCGTAGCTGGTGGTGACATCGATGCTATGATGAAGGGTGCTGCAGATGCACGTGCTGCTTACACTGATCCAGATGTTTTAAAGGACAGTCCTTACCAATATGCAGCAATGCGTAATATCCTTTACCGTAAAGGTTACACTACTGAATTACTTGAAAACTATGAACCATCATTAAGAATGTTTGGTGAATGGTGGAAGCAATTAATGGGTGAATCAGAAGGTAAAGATCAAAAAGGTATTTACCCATCTAGTGCTAACTTCACTACTGACCTTCACTCACTTGGTCAATACATCCAAGAAGGTCGTCGTAACTTAATGGAAACAGTTATTCGTGTTGAACACCCAACACATGATGTAACTATTCCTGACGATAAGGAAAACCTAGATCAATTAAACTTCTTATCAGGTAAAACTATGAATTACGTAAATGATCGTGCTTACGAAGGTGTAGTTCTAGCTCATACTGATGGTGGTGTACCAGTTATGACTGTTGATATTGAAAATCAAACAGCTCATACTTTAGGTTACTTAATCTACTGGTTTGAATTAGCTGTAGGTATCTCAGGCTACTTAAATGGTATTAACCCATTTAACCAACCAGGTGTTGAAAGTTACAAGAGAAACATGTTTGGTCTTTTAAACAAACCTGGTTATGAAGACTTACATGATGATTTAACTAAACGCTTAAAATAAATCTACTTAGCATATTTTTATAGTATGCAGATCGAATATAGCTAGATAATAGTTAAAGAAAGGGTAGAGGCTAATTGCCTCCACTCTTTTTTATTGGAGAAAAAATGAAAAAACAGACAGAAAATACATTGGCTGTCCTAGCAACAGCGTTCATGTCCTTTGTTGGAATTTTAACTGAAACAAGTTTAAATGTAACTTTTCCTGCGATGATGAAACAATTTAACGTATCTTTAGATACAATTCAGTGGACTACAACTGGATATCTATTGATGATTGCAATAATTATGATTAGTTCTTCTTATCAAAATGAGCGTTTTACTGCTAAGCAATTGTTTGTAACAGCTGCCATTGCATTTATGGTTGGAAGTATTATTTCAGCATTTGCATTAAATTTTTATATTTTATTGTTAGGGCGTTTAACTTCAGCTCTAGGTGTGGGTCTCTGTACACCAATGATGTTTAATTTGATTGTAGAAGTAATGCCAAGAGATGAATGGGGACTATATATGGGAATTGCTGGTTTAGTAGTAGCAATGGCTCCGACTCTCGGTCCAGCTTTTGGGGGAAGCATTTCTTATTACCTTAATTGGCGCTGGATTTTTATAATTGCTACAATTTTCGCACTATTAGTTTTTATTGCTGGAATTTTTGTGATTGGAAGCTACCATCCAGTAAAAAAGAAATCTTTTAATTGGCTGGCTTACGCAATTTTAAGTGCAGGGATGGTAAGTTTAGTAATCGGTGTAAATCAATTGAGTAAGGGACTGAAAAATTGGCGTCTATGGGTTTTATTAATATTAGCCGCAATTTTATTCATCCTATTTGTCAGAATTTCTAAACGTTCTACTAGTAAGCTACTTGACTTATCAGTTTTTGAAGATAGGGCATTTATTTTTGGAGCATGTGCTTATTTTTTACTTCAGTTTATTAATATTGGAGTGAGTTTTGTCTTACCTAACTATATCCAAATCGTTAATAAACAAACATCTTTAATTGGGGGACTCGTTTTACTTCCAGGCAGTATTGTTGCTGGACTCCTGAATCCTTATTTTGGTCGACTATATGACCGCCTAGGAGCAAAAGTGCCATTATATGGTGGCGCGTTTTTAATGGCGCTAGGGAGCTTTTTATTAGCTAATTGGGGCTTAAGCTTAACCACATGGATGATTATTTGTTTTTATGGAATTTTGATGTTAGGACATCGTATGTCCTTTAGCAATACGATGGCGCAAAGTTTAAAAATAGTCGATAAAAATTTGAAAGCAGATGCAACAGCTGTTTGTCAAACAGCACAACAATTAGCTGGTTCAATGGGGACTGCAATTTTGGCTGCAATTATGGCGGTGTTTCAAAATAAGCAAACAGAGAGTTATGCTGCTTTAACTGCTCAAGGAAGTCGAATCGCATTCTATTTCACTTTTGGTCTTGGAATTTTGATTTTAGTGTGTGATTGGTTTATGTTTAGACTAGATAAAGAAAAACCTACAAGAGAAGAAAGTGTAACTAAAGATGAATAATAATTTTTTAGCTATGGAAAAAAACATACACGATTTTGCTCAAGAGCTTTATTTTAGAAATGAAGCTGCAACTGATTTAGTGGAAAAAGATGAACAAAAAGACTTATTACATTTTGATAGAAGCGGCGTTGAAGAATTACAAGAGATTGCTGGCATTTTGAAAGATTTTTGTCAGCCACAAGTTCGAGCTATTTTAGAAGTTAGTGAAGATGCAAATAAAACCGACTTAGATCAGAAGCTATTGCAAAATCAATCCCATCAGTTACTTCAAAATTATGCTAACTTAGAAAAGTTAGTTGCTTATGCAGAGAAACAAGCAGAACAAAAAAATAAGAAATTGAGTAAGCAATGGGTGGAGTTAAAAGAAAATCTAGCTAAAATGAATATTAATCAAATAGAAGATATTGAGAAAACTACAAAAAGTATGTCATAAAGAGTGAAAATAAGTGATATAATTGAAAAGCTGCATCATGGTGAGTAAGACGTGATGCAGCTTTTTTTCACTTTAAATTACTTTTCAAAGAAAAATAGCAATGTAACTTGACAGATTTACAATATTCAATTATATTTACATATGTTGAATTTGCCCGTTGGTCAAATGGTTAAGACGCCACCCTCTCAAGGTGGAGTTACGAGTTCAATTCTCGTACGGGTGATATACTGAGATATAGCCAAATTGGTAAGGCACAGGATTCTGGTTCCTGGATGTTTCGGTTCGAGCCCGAATATCTCAAT
>CAMFQH010000086.1:0-6425 GCA_945980025.1 uncultured Lactobacillus sp. | reverse complement strand
TAAATTTAGACATAGTAAAGACCTAAAAGTGTCTCACTTTTAGGTCTCACTTCAACTTGAAGTGAATTAGGGCTTTTTATATTATTTAATTTTTCTTTTATAAATGTCTTTCCATTTACATGGCAGATACTCCTTTTCCTCTTTGGATAATATCTGCTCTTCAGGATCAGCAAATAAATCTAATTGTTCATAATTAGATTGAACAGTGCCTGTATTAGCACCACCTTCTATAATTGATTCAAAAGTATATTCCGTACGTTTAACTTTTCCATTATGAAGTGACTTCCACTCACTAAAAATAATAGGAGCACCCGTACTTGTCTTATATGTCAACGCATTACCTTGTGCCATATTCGCAGAAATAATTACATTAGCACTCTTAACTACTTTAATATCTTGGTCATGCATATCAAACGAGTGATAGTAAATATGTTGGAAAGTATTACTCATATTCATGACCAGCATTTCCATATTGTCTTCCATTAATTCAATTCCATATAAAGTAGACAAAGCTAACAAAAAGTTATTCTGCATTTCTGTAGCATCTTTACTTTGTTCTTTTGCAACATCAAGTTTACGTTTAAGCAATTCAACTAAGAATGCCCCTTCTCCTGCAGCTGGTTCAAGAAATGTAGCATTTAAATCATTTATTTTTTCTGTAATTTCTGGTTGATCTAACATCAACTTAACCGTTCTCTTGGGTGTAAACACTTCACCAATATCTTTAACACGATCAGTTGATTTTATTATTCTTTCTGGCATTGCTCACCTAACACAATTTAGTATCTATTCTTACTCTAGTCTTTTCATACCCGTTTTCAGCTAGTAAATTTCTAACTTGAGAAATATCACATTCTGGATCTTTACAAATTACTTCTTTCAAGATTTGAGGATTAAAATCGTAAAATATTTTTGGCTTACCGTTTCTAAAATCATCGGGATGACATGCCATGTTTTCTGAACTTTTCTTATTTCTTATGACTACATACCTTATTTCTTTTTCATTTTTCCAGCTATCATCTTTAAAACAAAGGGAACACAAAGCTAGTGCAATATAACACTTGCTCATAACATTTAACATGGTACTTGACATACCTGCATCCTTATCATTTTTATAACTAAGATATGCATTTTTCCAAGTTTCCATTACTAACTCTACATACTCTTGTTGTTTATCTAGATCGTATTCAACTTTTAAAGGAAAAACCCCATCCCCTAAATAAGGTAAATTATACATATCTACATGCTCTTTATTTAATTGAAGCTCCATATCTTTTTGCAGGTCTTCATTTTTAAAATGCAAAACAAAATTTCCATATTCAGGAGTTGCCAAGGTCTTAGAATGCTCATTATTAGTAAATGACCAAACATAAATATCAAGTATAGTTTGATGAAAACTTATATCAAATATCTCAAGATCATTTTCACTCAATCGTGTATCTTTTCTTAAATAATCTAACGCCAATTCTGTTACATAAACATTTTCCCTTGGATCATTCATACAATATTGTGAAGTAATCATTACTCTGTGACTTGTAATAATTCCCTTAAATCCTTCCTTACTAGTATAGTGATATAAGTCAGGATATTGAGAAGGATTAGCAAAGAAATCGTTTATAAAACTCTTAATAGCAATATGCTTGGCAAAATGTGATTCAGGATTAAAGACTGATGCAATAACAAGTTTTCCTTCAGTACTCAATTTTTCAATAGCTTTTCTTGCTCCTGGTGGAATACTACTATCATAATAAAACTTATATTTTTTTGTCATTAGTCCATTGCCTGTACTTTCTTTTCAATAAAGTTAACTTCATCATATAAAAAATTATATTTTTCATATAATTGTTGATCAATTTTGACAACAGGTTTTGTCCAATCAATATCTGAGTTAGAAGTAAAATCTTGAGTTGGAACAAATCTATAAGTACCTCTAGCCGCATCTTGGCTAGATTTTGAAATACTAATTAAATATCGCACAAATTTAGTTTTCAAATACTTAACAATATTATCTGCTGTTGATTTTGTAAGATTTAAATCTACACCTATTACTAAGTAAGTCTCTGTGGCTGCAGTTCCTTTATCTCCAACAAAAGCATTCAAGTTATCGTCATTCAATTCAGTACCAATATTATTAGCTCTAGCTGTAAATACCTTTACTTTGTTGATCCATTCTTGATTCTTTGGAATATTTTCAATAGATGTATATCCTATTGTACCCTTACCATAAATTTTTACTGGATTTTCAAGATTTGCTTTATCTAACTTAAACTCATTTTGCTTAATAAATGTACCACCTAAGCCAAAAGGTCGACGAACTGATACGAAATTCATAAGGCTTCTACTATCATCAATTCCTACTTTTTTCAAAATACCATAAGCTTCTGAATCTCTTATAAATATGCCTAAATTCAAGCTATTTAATGGGCGATACGAAATATTAGTTTCTTTATTATGCTCAACTGTGATAATTTTTGTTCCTTTAGATGAATTGTCATAATTTCTATCCCAAACAAAAATGCAAATACCACCTCTAATATTAGTATGAGGGAAAATTTCTTGTGGGTCTTTGCAATCATAAAGAGTCTTAAGATGAGGATCATCTAACATGCTTTTTCTAAATTCATTTAATCCCTTTCCACCTGTATACCATCTTGAAGGAATGATTAAAGTTATAACCTGTGTATTTAACTTACGTGCAAGATCAACAAATTCGTTATAAATCGGTGTAGCACTTGCTTGTGCTCCTCCATCAGAGTTTTGATAAGGTGGATTTCCAATAACTACATCAAATTTCATATTTCCGAACATCCCTTCAATTTTATCAGCTTCTTTACTAATACTCCTTTTAGAATCTTCAATGATATTTTTTACATACACAGCATTTACATCATTAATCCAATCTGAGTGATAGCCTATCAAAGTTCTAATTGTAATTTCTTTTGCCATTGGCGTTTTAGCAACAACAAAAATATTTTCTCTTAAGATTCTTTGCCATAACAACAATTCATCTTCAAAATTAAATTTTCCAGCTGTTTCTTCATTCATCTTTTGAAATTCACGCCAATAAATTGAAGTAGCAGCATACAAAGGATACAATCCCGTCTTTGCGTTAATTTCTAGGATATGTGCATTTCTATTTAGTAACTTATCGGTATACTCAGTGTTAATCCATCTTCTTACAATCTTTCCATCTTCATAAGTATCTTTGAAATTCTTATCGTAGAACGACAAACCGCCAATAGTCTTACTTAAATGCATATTAACTACACGCCAAGGTGTTAAAACAGTTTCTTTATCAGGATTTCTAAATGTTGCAAAGATTTCAGCCAGTTTATCAACTCTTTCAAGTGGATCTACTTTATCTAAGTCCTTGACACGTTGACGAATAATCTTACCCGCCTCAATAAAGACATCAGCATCATAATATTTAATAAATTTTCTAAATAAATCTTTAGTAATACCTTTAGGCATAAATTCTTCCCAAGATACATCATCAATCTTATTTATAAATTTATTTATGGAAACATCTTCATCAAATTTGATATCCATTCCGTAAATCATTAAAGGAATTCTAATAGAAATTCCCCTAAGAATTGAGATCATAGTACGACGCTGCTTCTTCAATGCGTTAACTTTATCAATTGCATCTTGCTCTTCCTTAGTACGTTCTCTCTTCTTTTTCTTACGTGCTTTTTCAGCTGTATCATACTCTTCTTCATCTAATCCTTGATGATTAACATCAAATTTAGATGGTGCTTTTTCTTTCTTAGTAGTACCGATGATCCCCTTTAAGTTATTAAATTGTTTTAAATCTTCTTCTTTAATTAATAATAACTGATCACTGTAAATTGAATCATCATCAAAGCCTGTTCTAACAGCTTTCTCAGCATAAGCTCGTTTAATATGACTGAGTAATGTATCCACCTTAAAAGGTTTCATTCCTTGATTTGCTTCACCTAGTATAGGTAAGAAGTTCATCAATTTAGCCATTCTCTTTCTTTGTTCCTTGGTTTGAATTTTACCTACACCAGTAGCTAAACTGGTAGATTCAGCCATGATGTTCAAAGCACGATCAGGAGCAAAATCGAAGATATAACAATTTTCTTTTTTACCAAATTCAGGAGAACTATAAGGAGTTTGAGCTCTAAATGCTGCCTGCAAGTATTGCATAGCACTACTAATATTTGATAGGAATAATACCCCTGTCCATTCGGGAATAGTAGCTCCTGTTGTGAGTTTTCTAACAGTTAAGGTAATTGTATTCAAACCTTCTTTATCTGCTTGAGCGATCTGCTTATTCTCTGCCTCAGCGTCATTATCAGTACCTAGAAGATCTTCAGATTTATCTCCCCTAACTACATTAAGAATCTTATATTCTTTACCAAAAATAGGATGTTGCTTCAATAAATCTTCTAATGCATTAGCTTCCTTAATACCAGGCATAATCCATAAAGTATGTCTTAATTGACGTCTAAATTGTCTGGTTGAGAATGGATAATTGCTCCTACCAGGATTAGAAATATTATCTAAAAACCTCTTTATATCAGTTTCATAAACAAACTTTCCATCTTTATCTGTTCTAAAGAATCCTTTAAAATTAAAAGTTGGTTTACCTAAATTAATATCATTAAAACGTGGATCACTAAAGTTTTTGTTCATTTCAAAAGTAAACATTGAAACTTTAGGTAAACCTTCATACGGATTTCTTTCTTTAGGGTGATCAGCATACCAATTATTCTTAGCTTCTTGCTCCATTGTGTAATCCCAGGTATAAACATGATCAGCATCAAAATCAGAAAGAATATTAAATGGAGTGCCTGATAGATCTAATTCTTTAGTATCCTTCTTTAAAACCAAATCCAGAACATTTTGCGTTAATTCAGTTTGAGTACCCTCATGGGCTTCATCAACAATTACTAAATCCCAGTCAATGCCAAACAAATCTCTATTTTTATCAGAGACCTTACCACCTGCTATTTCTGAGCCAGCTAAATCTTGGATACTGGCAAAATAAACATACGGCTTATCCTCTTCTTCAAGAGCTTTTACACTCTTATATCCCTTAGTTTTAGATCCATAAATATAGCCAGAATTAGGCATTCCTATTTTATTAAAGTCATCAAACCATCCATCATTTACGACAGGACGGTGAGTCATAATAAGAACTTTTTTATACTTTTGTTCTTTAATCAATTTCAAAGCGGTTAACGTCTTACCAAAACGCATTTTGGCATTCCATAGCATTTTCTTACCGGTTTTAAAACCTGCTATAGTCTTATCAACTGCATCTTGTTGCTCTGGTCTTAAAATGATTTTGCTATCATCAGAATTAGTTGTGATAGAAATGCTGTCTTTATTCTCTTTAACTGCCTTAATAGCCCTCTTAGTAGTTTCTAAATCAGTTTCAAACCATTCATCACCCGTTAAGTTCTTACTATGTTTTACTCCAGATCTTTCAAGCACACGATGAACATCATGGTCGGTGAACCACCAACCATCGGACTTACGATAGGCAAGTTCTGCCCATTCTAATTTAAATGGAACACCTGAAGTATTCATATATTGATTTATTCGTTTAGTAGCCCAGTCACGCAAATATGGACTGTTATCAGAATTATCTTCTGCTAAATCACCTACGCCTGTTTTACCAACTTTTTGATTACCAACATATGCAGGAAAATTTCCTTTTGAATTATCAGCAGTTTGAACATAAATCAAATTCTTTTCAGCATTACTTGAATAACTTGTTGTTTGATATAAACTATCTTCCTTTTTAGGTTCATTGAAAGCTGTTATGTCTACTTTTTCATCATAATATGAGCCAACAAACCAGACAAATAACGAATATAAATTCTTTAACGAACTTAATGCTTCTTCCTTAGAAGCATCATCTAAAGTATGAGCTGCTGCATTCCCTGGACCTTTAATTGAATAAAAAAGATCTAAAGCATACTTGTCAACGTATGCTCCATTTTTCAATCTAGTAAGAACATCATTAAAAGTAGAATGTTCAACATCTAAGAAATTCTGATCTGCAACATCTCTGGCAATGTTTTCTGCAATTGTTCTAACAGTCATCAAAACATTTGGGTAAATTCCAATTGCATAACTTTGTTCTGCTTGATTTGATCTCACAAAATATTGTTGTGTTAATTCGTTATTATTTAGAAATTCAAAATTACTCTTCATAAAAATAGTTCCTTATACTAATAGACGATAAATCTATTATACAGTTAACGGACTTATCCTGACACACAAAAAGACGGGCTTAAAGCCCGTCTTTATAGTCTTCTTTGTATCTTCTTTACATTTTCTGACACACCATAATTTTGTTGTGTCGAACTCTGTGTCAAAATATTCTTTACTAAACAAAATTAACCTTTACTTATCTTCGTAAAACGTTGATAAATAAAGGTTAATCATGT
>CAMFQH010000085.1:0-6427 GCA_945980025.1 uncultured Lactobacillus sp. | reverse complement strand
ACACCTAAGCCTTCGTCGGCAGCGTCAGATGTGTATAAGAGACAGGTTAATGCCAAGGTAACTAACCAAAGTAGTACCTGCGACTGCTAATCCAGAAAGAGCTGCAATTAGTTCATTCTTTGCACCAGTTTGTGGCAATTTATTAGTAGTTACATTACCAGTTACAGCAACTACATGAGCTTTATCATCTTTAACCCAGCGGTTTGCACTAACTTTGTAGTAAGTAGTACCGTTAACTGTCTTTTCTCCAAAGGTCTTAACTGGAGTATTTGAACCGTTTAAGACAACAGATACGGCTGAACTATCACTATTATCAATAATCTTAACAGTAGAGGATTTTTCTTCAGACTTATTGTTAGTCTTAAGATCTGCCTTAGCATTTTCTTTTACAGTATCAGTATCCTTTACATCTGACTCAGTAGCAGTTGTAGTAGTTTCAGATGAATTAGTTGTTGATGCTTCACTATGTGAATCCGGCTTATCCGTTGGCTTTACAGTGCTATCTTCATCAGTTTTATCTGAAGGTTTTACAACATGACTGGTGTCAGGTTTGTTGGTTGGGGTTACAGGATTTTCAGCATTAGAAGCTTCTTTATGACTGTTTTCAGTTTCTTTCTTATTAAATGCGTCTAACCTTGCCTTAGCATCTTCAAGCTTACTTTGTTCAGCAGCTAATTCTGCTTCTGCCTTCTTAAGTTCTTCTGATGCATTTGTAACTTGTGCATCAGCTTTAGATTTAGATTCCTTCAAAGTATCTAAGATTAATTGTTGAGCTTTAACTGCCTTATTAGCAGCAGTTACGTCATCATTAGCCTTATTAAAAGCTGTTTGAGCAGCGGAAAGATTTGATTGAGCATTTTCTAAATTGTTCAAAGCTTGATTCAATGAATCTAAAGCAGCTTGGACACTCTTTAAATTATTATCTTTAGCTTGAACATCATTTTGTGCTGCATCTACCTTAGCTTGACTTGCCTTAACAGCAGCAGTAGCTTCAGATAAAACATTTTGTGCTTGAGCTACAGCTTCTGCTGCCTTAGCTTGGGCAGCTTTAGCATCCTCCAAAGCCTTTGCTTTTGTACCAACTTTAGCTTGAACATCTGCTAAGGTTTGATTTGCTTGATCTAGTTGTTTTTGTTCGAATTCCAGATTTTCTTGGCCTTTAGCAAGAGCAGCTTGTGTATCTGAAATTGCCTTATTGATCTTAGTAGAACCATTGTTTAATTCTGCTAGGTTAGCTTGTAGACTCTGAACGTTATTTTGTGCTGATTTAACTGCATTTTGTGCTGCAACTAGGTTTTGATTTGCAGTAGCTACGTTAGCTTTAAGGGTATTAATCTTATCTTCTTGCTTAACATCTTTCAAGTAGGATTGAACTAAGTTTTGGTAACTATTAAAATCTATTCCATTGATTGGATTAAATATAATTTCATCCATACTATCTGCATTATTCATCATTGGTTGAATTTCATATTCATTTCCAGCCAATCCAACGTAGTTAGCATCTGGCTTAATCATGGATGTATAGTGTCCAATATATACTGGTTTATCGTTCCAAAAATCAACATCTTTTTCCCACTCATCTTGAGTTAGAGGATGGGTACTTTCAAAACTATAAGCAGCTGCATCTGGATGAGCTTCAATATATTTATCAATATCGTCTTTTTCACTCATCCAATTGTCAATTGGGTTAACCTCTCCAGCTGATATATCTTCTTCATCGCTATAAAATGGACCATACTTACTAGTTAATAAACTAGGATGATTAAATTCATCAGAGTAATGTTGAAAGTCCGAGCTAAGCATGGCAATAGCCACAGCTGTCAAAGAAATTGATGGATGGCTTAAGCCATACTTATCGCGATATGTCATCCAGTGTTGATAGTATCCAAGAGCCTTTTCTATATTACTTAATGAAGTTGAGTCGTTTTCTTGACCTAATTTAACAGCTTCCTTAGCCCATTCTACAGTAATATCCTGGTAAGCATTTGGTTGACCAGTGATGATATTATATGCAGTTTGAGCATCTTCTCTTAAACTTTCAGAATTATCTTTATTGTCAGCAATTGCCTTAAAGAAACCAGCTGCTCCGCTTGCTTGATCTTGAGCAACTTGATCTTGTAAGTCTTTCAAAGCTTGTTGTGCATCAGCCAGCGCCTTTTGTTTAGCATTAACATTGTTTTGAGCATCTACTACAGCCTTGTTTGCCACTGCAAGATTATTATTAACAGTTGCTATCTTTTGATTATTTTCAGCTAAAACAGCTTGATTCTTAGACAAAACTGATTCGTTATCCGCATTTGTCTTCTTAATATCATTTAATGCGTTTTGAACTTTTTGAACATTTTGTTTTGCTTCATCTAGTCCACTATTCTTAACAGCAGTTTCAGCGTTAGCAACATTATTATCAGCAGTTTTCTTTGCAGCTTCTTTACTGTTAACTAAATTTTGAGCATCAGCTTGTTTTTGCTTAGCAGTCGCTAATTGACTTTGTGCTGTATTTAAATCTGCATTTGCATCACTGACATTTTGCTTAGCAGCTTTAATTGCATCTTGCTGTGCAGCAATATTCTTTTGAGTCTTTTGAATATTTTCAGAAGTTGCTTGCTTTGCTACTGCACTTGCACTATCTAACTTATCTTGTGCTTGCTTTGCAATAGCTTGCTTATCAGCTAGATTCTTTTGGCTATCATTTACCTTAGCTTGTTGAGCATCACAAGCATCGTTTGGTGCTTTTGCCTGTGCTTGTGCGTCAGTTAATGCACTCTTTTTACTATCTACGCTTGCTTGAGCATTATTAACCGAGTTTTGTGCTTGGTTAACAGCATCTTGTAATTTTTCTTTATCTGATTTAGCAACTGTAACAGTGTTATTTTTATCAACTGTAGCAGCTTGAACTTTACTATTATTAGTACTTGCTAAAAGAGTAGCTGTTAATGCAGCAACAGCCAAACTTGTATATTTTAATCCCTTCATTTTTTCCTCCAAATTAACAATTCCTTTTTTATTTTATTGCGTTAAATACGTTTTTTCAAGTTACGTCTAAACTTATGCATACACAAAAAAACAAGGCCAATTCTGACCTTGTTTTTCGATAGTTAATTCATTTATTATTCTTCAATTTCTAACTTATCTTTCCATGATTTGGCACCTTTAAGGGCATCATTCAAGTTTTCGATATTTTTCTTTCCTTCAGTTGAAAGCCATTCTCTACCTTGCTTTTCTCCTTCGGCCGCAAATGGCTTAATTGCTGGCTTCCAAGTTGCACGTCCGCAAAGAACGCCATTAAAGTCAGCACGAGCTTCTTCAGCCATCTTAATTTCTGCAATAAATTCTTCTGAAGTTACACCAGCAGATAAAAAGATATATGGTAAATCAGTTAAATCTGATTGTTTCTTCAATAACTTCTTTGCTTCTTCTTGTGTGTAAACAACGTTATTGTCGCCATTATAGCCTTCTACAAACTTGATATTAAATGGCATCTCAACTTTTAGAACTGTTACATCATATTGAGGCTTAGAAAATTCTTCCATAGTTTTGAAGACTTTTTCAGGCTTTACCTTTGCGTACTCTTCACCTTTAGCATCATCAATTTTCCCATCATAAGTTAATAATTCAAGGAAAAATGGCAATCCATTCGCTTTAGTCTCGGCTCCTACTCTTTCAACAAAAGCCTTCTTTTTATCTTTAATTTCATCACTTTCGTCTGGATCGTAGTAAAGTAAGAACTTAACTGCATCGGCACCATCATTTTTAATTCTTAATGCTGATTGATCAGCAATTAAATCACACATTCTACCTGGTTCAGTAGTGTCATAACCGGTCTTTTCATAAGATAATAATAAACCACAATTCTTATCTCTAACCTTAGTTGCTGGAAGACCATATTCCGGATCTGTCAAAATGGCAGAAGCATATGGAGTCAACTCACTAGAAACAGCTTCCTTAAAATCAACAATTGTTGTTTCATCAGCAGGCTTATTTGCTGCCTCAGCTAACATTCGTTTTAATGATCCTCTTTGGTCAATTGCTAATGCGCTGATTACTCCAGCCTCATTAGATAAATTATCCATATGTTTTGCAACTTCAGGTGAAATCTTTCTCATCGTGTATCTCCTTTTCATTTACCGCACATTTATATTATAAGATGGCGCTTTCATAAAAAGAAGAGATCGCTTTCATTCTGTAAAGCTTTTCACTTAATAAGAAAAATCATGTAAAAGTTTACCTAAATATTTTCAACTTTCCTTTTAATCTCGTATGAAGGGGAACAATAATGGCTAACATCATAAAAATACCAAATGCGGCAACAATAAAGAAATTGATATAGCCAAACTTATCAATAACTAAGCCTCCAAATAAAGGGCCAAATGCCCTCCCAACAGCCGACGTTGAAATTGTTAAGCCTTGATATTTACCTTTACTATCGATAGGTGACAAGTCATTTACATATGCGGGCATCGCCGGCATTGCTGTTGATTCACCAAGCGTTAAAGTAACCATTGAAAATACAAAGTGAGCATAGTCTTTTGCAAAGATTAAGGTTACAAAAGAAATAGCAAACATAGTAACCCCAAATACTACTTGATGAAACAAGTTCTTAAATGTGTTAGGGAAACGACTTAAAAATGCTTGAACAATTACAATAATACCTGCGTTAATTGTCCACAATAAACTATATAAATGAAAAGGTATTCCCAAAGAAACCATATAAACTGAAAGGTTAGATTCCCAGTTCATATACATTAACCAAATTACAGCTAAGGTAGTGAAAAAGCCAACAGTCAGCTTTAGATTGGCAGCAGGCATCGGAGTTGCCTTATTTTTACTATCTTTATTTTGCTGAGCTTTTCTTTCTAAATGAAACTTAATAATTGGGCGATAATTAATGATTGCATTTATACTTACAATCAAAAAAAGACTGGCCGCAATTACAAATAAAATTGTAACTGAATAATCATAGATATAACCTACAATTAATGTCCCTAATACTACACCAAGATTTTGTGCAAAATAAATTGTATTAAAGACATATCGACCTGGCTTAGACTTGATGCTAGTTGCAATTGAATTAATTAACGCACCGTTCCAGCCGCCCAGGAGACCAGTCAAAGTCATCCAAACCCAATAAATTGGCCAAGTATGATTAGCAGCCATCCCAAATAGTACTAAGGCATCTAAGCCAGCGCCGGCGATAATTAAATAGTATGGATTGAAATGATCATATGCCCAGCCAGCAATAAATGAACCAAGCATATTAGCTAAACAATTAAACAAAAGTACTATTCCAATCATAGCCAAAGAAACATGGAGTCTTTTATTCAAATAAACTGAAGTTAGTGGCCAAATAAAACTGGCTCCAATCCAGGTAAATAACTCACCTAAAAGAAGCCAATGTAACTTTATCTCATCATCCGGTTGGATATTTCCCTTACTATGCAACTTTCTCACCCTTTTCTTCTATATTCTTACATTCAGTCTAGCAATTAATGAACATTTTTGCACGATAGTAAAAAGACTCTGCCTAAAGGTAGAGTCTTCTAATTATTTCTTTTCTGTCTTCCAATTTCTAATATCGGTAACATCCTGAGCAACTTCTAAACAGCCTAAATATTTATTATCTTTTCTCACAGCAAAATACTGTAAGTATAAGTATCGTCCCATATGTCTTGGCTTAAACCAAAACTCATACTTATCTTTTTTCCCTTGGTGAAAATCGTCAAAAATCTTTTTAACTCGTGGTACGCTCTCAGGTAAATGACAAGAATAAACACTATTGCCGAGTGCATTTTTAGAATGGGGAAAAATATTGGCGCCTCCGCCAAAATAAGCTACTTTATCATTTTCATCAATAAAAGTTAATGCAAAAGGCAATAAATCCAAAATTGCAGATAATTGTTCTAAATTTAAGCTCCCTTCTGCAAAATTTAGTGCTAAGCTACTTAATTTATCGATAGAAATAGGCCCATCACTTTTCGGCTTTTCCTTAGGTTTCCAATTCATTGGTTTTTGAATCAAGGTATAGCCAATCTGCTCTTCCTCATTTTTGACATTACCCCAGTCTTCTTCACTAGCAACTTCATCAATCATTGGCAACATGATTTCTTCTTCCTTAAAAATCATTTCAAGAACTTCATGTGCTGTCTCTTTTATTGCCTTAGACACTTCAGCCTTATTAATATCTTTTTGACTAATAAGTAAATTAGCTTGACCAATAAGTTTTCGGATTTTATCATCAACGCCCCACATAACTTTCGGTGGTGCAGTAATTCCATATTTAGTCATAATGGGAAACATGGAAGTTTCTTTACGAGCATAATGATAATGAATTTTGGCTAGGTCTTTTAACTCCTGCCTTAACTTTGAGAGTGCACTCTTATCTCCCTTTTCCCACTTAGCAAGGTCTGGTAATAAGGCGTCATTTACCAAT
>CAMFQH010000084.1:0-6428 GCA_945980025.1 uncultured Lactobacillus sp. | reverse complement strand
CTGACAAGATGACCTTTAGAGCTTCCTCCGATATTAGGATTACATGGCATCAATGCAATTGAATTTATTGACACTGTAAAAACAATTGTATTAAGCCCAAGTCTTGCAGAAGCTAATGCCGCTTCGCATCCTGCATGCCCGGCACCAACTACAACAACGTCAAAATATTCTTCTATAGGTTTTGATTTATAATTCATTTACTTACCCATGCAAAACTTTTCAAAAACTTCTTTAATTACATCATCTGAAACTTCTTCACCTATAATTCTGCCAAGACATTCATAAGCATTTACTAAATCAATCGTTAAGAAATCTTCGCTTATCATATTATCTATTCCATTAATAACAAGCTTAAGACTTTCATAGCTTTCACTTAATAAATCTTTATGCCTGATATTGGATATTATTAAATCAGAGTTATCATTAATATTTCCCGATATATATTGTGTCTTAATATAATCAGACAATTCATCTAACCCCTGTTCTTCTTTTGCAGAAATATGAAGTATCTTTTTGTCTGTTAATTTTTCAATATCAATGTCATCAATTTTTGAATTAAGATCTGATTTATTCAACAAAACAATGGCATTTTTATCCTTAATATAATCAAATAATTTTAAATCATCATCATCAAGCAAAGAAGAAGAGTCAATAACAAGAATAATAAGATTTGATTTATCGGCATATTCAAATGCTTTATCAACTCCGATTTTTTCTACGATATCTTCAGTATCTCTAATACCGGCAGTATCAGCAATATTTAAATTAATACCGCCTATCGAAACTCTTTCAGTTAATGCATCTCTTGTTGTACCGGCAATATCAGTTACTATTGCTCTTTTTTCACCAAGAAGCATATTTAAAAGACTAGATTTACCGACATTAGGTTTTCCTAAAATTACAGTATTTATACCTTCCATTATGATTTTCCCGTTATCATAGGATAAAATCATCTTTTCAATTTCACATAAATAACTATTTACGGTTTCTCTTAATTTATCAGAAAAACCATCAAGTGAATAATGTTCCGGATCATCAAGTGCTGCTTCTATATATGCAGTTTCATGAAGAATTCCACTTCTTAATTCAGTAATTTTATTAAAAAGACTTCCTCTTAACTGTGATAAAGAATTATTAAGTGAATAATCATTACCTGAGTTAATAATATCAATTACAGCTTCAGCTTCCGACAAATCGATCCTACCGTTAAGAAAAGCTCTTCTTGTAAATTCACCCGGTTCGGCAAGTCTGGCACCTGCTTTTAAACATGCAGACAATACTTTATTTAATACATGAATACCGCCATGACAGTTAATTTCAACAGTATCCTCTGCAGTAAAGCTTTTAGGACCTTTTAAATACAAAAGCAAAACCTCATCAACAGGTTTATCATTATAATAAATAAACCCGTAATAGGCTCTATGACTTTCAAATTGTTGGGTATTAAATTTTTTGCCGGATTTAGATTTAAAAATAAGTGATGCGATGCTCAATGCATCAGCACCACTTACTCTTACAATACCTATTCCGGATGAAACCATTCCGGTGGCAATAGCTGCTATAGTATCTGATTTATTCATTATTATTTATTTAATGTTATAACAACTTTTCTATATGGTTCTTCACCTTCTGAATGAGTACTTACATACTTATCATTCTGTAATGCTGAATGAATTACTCTTCTTTCATAAGGATTCATTGGCTCAAGTGATACCGGTTTCTTTGTTCTCTTTACTTTATATGCAAGATTTTTTGCAAGATTCTCAAGAGTTTCTTTTCTTCTCTTTCTATAATCTTCAGTATCAACCTTTACTCTAATATACTCTGATGTACCTTTATTTACAACAAGTGATGTTAAATACTGAAGTGAATCAAGAGTCTGTCCTCTCTTACCGATAAGAACTCCCATATCATCACCGCTAAGCTCAATATTAATTTCATTTCCTTCCTGTTTGGCATCTATATTAACCTGCATATTCATTGCATTGAATACTTTTTCAAGGAATTCCTTTGGATCCTGAGCCGGTTCTACTGTTGAATTCTTATCTAAAACAAATTCTTTTTTTGAAGACTTTTCTTCAACCTTATCTTTTTTCTTTTCTACTTTACTTTCTTCCTTTTCGATTTTCTTATCGGTCTTTTCTTCTATTTTTCTTGCCTTGATTACAGCAAGCTTTGAACCGAATCCTAAAATTCCTGAAGAACCCTTTTCTACTATTTCATATTCTAACTTATCTGATGTTATTGTAAGTGCCTGACAAGCTTCTGTAATTGCATCATCAACGGTTTTACCCTTATATTCTACAAATTCCATAAAATTTACTTATCTCCTTTATTATTTCTTTCATTATAATCATTTACTAAATTAGCTTTTGCTGCAAGTGAACCCGGTTTAATATTATTCTTCCTAAGTTCCATAGCTTTATTGTATGCTTCTTCTTTTTCCTTTTTTGATAAATTTGCATTTCCTGAAAAAGAAGCTGTCTTTGTACTCATTGAACCATACTGAGCTACTTTTTCTGCATTTTCTGCACGCTTCTTAGCTTTTTCTTTTGCCTTATCAGCATTTTTCTTAATAATATCTTCAACATCTTCCTTATCAATCTTTTTATTGATAACAACCTGCTGAATACTTCTTATTACGGCACCTGCAATCCAGTAAATACCAACACCTGAAGGGAATGAAAAACAAAATATCGCTGACATAATAGGCATCATTGTATTCATTGACTTCATAGTTGCATTCATTGTATCAGCCTGTGAATTTCCTTTATTATCACTTGGCTGTGGCATAAGCTTTGTATTAATCCACTGTGATAAAGCAGCAAGAATTGGAATTAATAAAGCACCGATAATAAGTCCCCACTGAATACCGTTAACATTTGTCCATGCAGTTGTAATAATATGTGATGGAGAGTCACCGATATTTAATCCAAGGAAATTATTATAAGTATCAAGTAATCCTCTTTCTAAAATTTTGCCATTAGTATCGATTTTAGAAATAATTAACTGACTATTATATGTTAGTTTAGATAAATCATATTTATCAGAAATAGTGTATAAATCAGATGATGAAATTTTTGAAATTACATCTATTACACCATTTGAAATGTTTTCACCTTTTGTTAATTCCTGACCATACTGATTAATTACTTTATTAATAGATTCAATTCCTGAATTCTGTAAAAACTTAGCATTATCAAAGCTGATAATTTTATCGGCAAGTACTCTGTATGTATCTCCGATTTTTGATACATATGCAGGAATTGCATATATTACTCTGTAAAGAGCAAATAACACAGGCATTGTTATTAAAAGCTGAACACAGCTTCCTGTTGGTGAAACACCATATTTATCATATATGGCTCTTGTTTCATCATTCATCTTCTGCATGGAAACCTGATCCTTCTTATTCTTGTATTTAGCCTGAATAGCCTGAAGTTCAGGATTCATTCTCTGTGACAATTTTGAGAATTTCTGCTGCTTATATGTAAGCGGAGTCATTAATCCATACATTATTAATGTAAATAAAATAATACAAAGGCCAACATTAGGAATACCAATTTTATCTAATACTATGAAAATTACATTCATAATATAACCTAAAAGCTTGGCAATAGGTCCTAATATTGCACCATTATATGCGGTGAGCAATAAACTATACAAAATATTTCCTCCTTAATTAAGAATACTTAAGGCACCGGATCATATCCACCCTTTGAAAAAGGATTACATCTTAATATTCTCCATGCTGCAAGTAAACTTCCTTTAAAAGCTCCATATTTTTCGATAGCTTCTAACCCGTATTGTGAACAAGTGGGAATATAGGGACATTTTGTAGATTTAAGTCCCGAAATGTATTTTTGATAAAATTTGATTAATCTAATTAAAAAATTTTTAATCATTTATATTAAAATAATAATTATCAAATATTAAACAATCGAACAACAGTATTATTGATTTAATACTTTATGAAGCTTCATTAAATGTAATAAAGAACGACTTGTCTGATGATAATCAAGTTCATCAGCACCTTTTCTTGCTATAATTACTATGTTTAAACCACTATTAAACATATTTTCATGTAATCTATAGCTTTCTTTTAATAATCTTTTAATTCTGTGTCTGATTACAGAATTACCAACTTTTTTACTGACCGAAATTCCAAGAAAATTCTTATCTGAACCGTTTTTTAGAATATACATTATAAAATTTCTGTTAGCTTTTGATTTACCATTTTTAAATACTAACTGAAAATCTGAATTTTTCTTTAATGATTCGGTAAATTTCATTTAATCACCAAATTAAATATAAACAAATATTACTGCTAAATATTTATTTACCGTTAATTATAAAATAGACCACAATCATGTGGTCTATAAAACTATGCTGATAAAACCTTTCTTCCTTTAGCGCGTCTAGCCTTTAAAACCTTTCTTCCGCCAGGAGTACTCATTCTGCTTCTAAAACCATGAACCTTAGATCTCTGTCTCTTCTTTGGCTGAAATGTCATCTTCATATTAAAACACCTCCTATCTATAAGTGTATTATCAATATCATCGTATTTTATTCTAAAAAACGTCTTTTCCATTATATTAAAAAGCATTTTTATCGTCAAGCACTAAATATAGGGGTTATACATTACATTAAATACATTTCTCACATTATCCACATTTTTATCCACAATTATATTAATAGTTTTCATAATTTTTACATAGTTTACATATTTTTATTACCATAAAATGTTTAATTTCACATATTATTTTTTTATTAATGTGTATAAATAAAAGGCTTAAAATAAGGATTTGTATTTATTATTTTAATAATAATAAAAGTTATCCACATTTAATCCACAATTTGTGGAAAATATTATGTATACTCCTTCCTGTAAACTTGATAAAGAATCATTATTTGATATAATATAATAGTATAAGAAGGTGGATTTTTGTCTATATTTGGTACTTCGCGATAAGTTTTATAGATTTTTTATAGGAATTAATATATGGAACTAATTCAGAGTAAATGGGATGAGATTTTAGAATACATAAAAAATGAATATAATCTTTCTGATATTTCATTTAATACATGGATTAAGCCACTTAAATTTCATTCTGTAGAAAATAATAAAGTTATTATTATTATACCTTTTGATCAGTCTCATTCTAAAAATTATATATCATCAAAGTATTCTCTTCCTATTAAAGTATCAATCACAGAAGTAACAGGAATGGAATACGATGTTGAATTTATTTTAGAGAAAGATGCTTCATCAGAAGATACATTAATTAATAATAATATTATTAATACACCTGAATACGAAAATACAAACTTAAATCATACATATACTTTTGATACATTTGTAGTAGGAAGTAATAACAGATTTGCACAGTCTGCAGCATTAGCAGTTGCTGAATCTCCCGGAGAAACATACAATCCTCTTTTTATATATGGAGGAGTAGGACTTGGTAAAACTCATCTTATGCATGCAATAGCTAATTATATAATTAGTGAAAATCCGGGTAAGAAGGTACTGTATGTAACATCAGAACAATTTACTAATGATATTATTGATGCTTTAAGAAACGGTAATTCATCACAAAATGCCGAAGCAATGAGTAAATTCAGAGATAAGTACAGAAATATAGATGTACTTTTAGTAGATGACATACAATTTATAATAGGTAAAGAAAGAACCCAGGAAGAATTTTTCCACACATTTAATCAATTACACGAACAAAATAAGCAAATTATTATTTCTTCAGATAAACCTCCTAAAGAAATGGAAGTACTTGAAGAAAGATACAGATCAAGATTTGCGTGGGGACTTATTGCAGATATTCAACAACCTGATTATGAAACAAGAATGGCTATTCTTAAGAAAAAGAAAGAAAAGCTTAATAAAGAATATAAAGAATCTATAAGTGATGAGGTAATTGATTATATTGCAAATAACGTTACATCAAATGTAAGAGAATTAGAAGGAGCATTAAATAAATTAATAATGTTTTCAAAGCTTGAAAACAGAGATATTGATTTATCACTTGCAAAAGAAGCTTTAAAAGATGTTATTTCTCCGATTGAACCTATAAAAATAACACCTGAATATATATTAGAAGTAGTATGTGATCAGTTTAATATTTCTCCTGATGATGTATGTTCTAAAAAAAGAAATGCTGAAATAGTATTACCAAGACAGATAATAATGTATTTATGCAGAAAATATACTGATGCACCTCAGATAAAAATAGCTCTACTATGTGGAAAAAAAGATCATACAACAGTTATCCACGCTGAAGAGAAAATAAAAGAATTAATTGATGTGGATGAATATACTAAAAATACAATAGACACTATTATTAAAAAAATAAATCCATAGATAATGTGCTGTCTCTTATACACATCTGACGCTGCCGACGAAGGCTTAGGTG
>CAMFQH010000083.1:0-6467 GCA_945980025.1 uncultured Lactobacillus sp. | reverse complement strand
CTTTAGTAATGTTGCGGCTTTTTTATTATTCTTTTTATTTTCTGAGAAAAATACACAATCGCGCTAGTCCTTGTCGCCGTAGGCTTCCCTTTCTTCCTAGAAAAATACATAACGTTTTAAGCATTAATTATCAATTACGTTTTTGCCCCAAAATGGAATATACTTACTGAATTTTCTCCCAGCATTTGGATCATAAACTTTTATTTTCTTAGCTTCAACTGCATTATACACTGCCTTTGAAACTAAAGAACTATCTCTTGACGATAATTTAAAAGTATCTCGTATACTCTTATTACTAATTTGCTCTCCCTCTACATACTTTAAACAAGCATTCCAATAAATAGAATTAGTTCTTTCGGTAATTGACATATCTTTAAAACTTTTAGCACTATTTAGAGTAACAACCGTAGCAGTACTGGTTGGAACTTTAATATCTAAGGAAGGTAATCCATTATTTTCCAATGCATTTACCACTTTATCTATTCCAGTACCTCTAGATTCAACTATATGAAATTTTTCCATTAAATTTGCTAAATCATTATTTCTAGAAATTGGTGGAACATCTAAAAATCTTTCTACAGGGATTAAAGGACTGCCTGGATTAGTAAAAACCAATCTATTAGAAAATATTTCAATTGTTGGTCCCATACCCTCTACTGTGAAATCTTGGTGCACCAATTCGTTAGCTACTAATTCTCTAACCGCTATTCTTGGAAAAATAGGAATATCTTTTCTTTTGCCATCCGTGTAATCTTCCTTATATGGAACTCTATTCATAATATTAGCAACGATATTGTTGAAGCTATTAATTATTCCCATCTTACCTCGAACATCAAAAATTGCAGTATCTAATTTCTGCTTACCTTGATATTGAGTTATTCTAACGGTTCTATTTTTAAGAGCTGGAAATTCATTCATATTCTTTGCAAAAGCGTATGCTGCTAAATTTGTAATATCGAAACTATTATCAATACTTCTTTTCAATAGCTTATCTTTAATCATTTGATCTATTAGTTCTTCTTCACTTAATAATGGATTAAACAATTCAAAATAAGATTTTAAATCCAGTAGATTTTGAACTTCTTTAAAGGATACATTTTCTTTTGCTATTTTTGATTCAAACTTTATAGATTCAAAAGATTCCCAAATTAACCTTTCTTTTTCTGGAAATTCAGACAAAGCTTTTTTAGATGTACCTACTCTAATATATCGCTTGCCTTTAAAACTAATTGGTTTCGTCACCCTACTCACATCAATAATAAGTGCTACTACTCTTTTATCTTTTATTTGATGCTCCTCCCAAAATAGATTTATTCTAGGATCAAGAAATGTTTCTAAAAAGGTCTTCATCGGCATTTGATTTGCCTTAGAAACTTTTTGCTTAGGATTAAATATAGTACCTATAATTTCTTTAGTCTTGTCTTTTACACCCCAAATAAAATACGCAACTGATTGATGGAACATCAAAGCAGAATTTCCTAAAGCTGAAATATATTCTCCTATTTGTTCTGAATTATCAAAATTTGATTTATATTCCATGGTCTCCGACTCATCATGTTCTTCAATAATCTTTTCCAATTCAAGATCACTAAGATGATTATTTGACATAGGCTATCCTTCCAGTAATAAAATTATTTCTTATTAACAATTTTATCAATCATTTGACTTAAATTCTCCTAATACTCGAGATTATTTTCTAGCAGTGAAAAAGCCAGCATCTTTGGTAATGCTAAAGCCACCACTAACCTTCTGCTCAACATATTGTTTGAATTCTTGATAGTGGTTGAGCAGGATCTCGTTCTGGTTGCCGTGACAGGATAAGATGTATGAAATAATTGGCGTTGCTTCGGAGATTTCGATGGCGTCGTGGTACTTCTTACAGGTGACATCGCTAAAGAACTTACTCAAGATCTGCTTGCCGTTGTCTAAACCGAAGCGCTCGTACAAATTGGTGGATGATAAAACGATGTTGGAATTGAAGTTCTGGACTAGATCGGTGATTTCTTGCATGTGGCGTTTAGAGTACGTGCTGCATACGAGGGATGCACCAGGCTTGAGCACACGATGAATCTCACGCAACGCCTTAGAAATATCATCACAATAAAACAGCATATGATTGGCAATCACCAGATCAAAGGTATCGTCAGCAAAAGGAATCTTCTGCGCATCGATCACAGCATATTGAAATTCAGGCTTATCGCCGATCTCATTCTTGGCATCGGCTAACATTCCTTCAGAGATATCCGACAAAATAATATTCACACCAGCTGGCACCTTATCAATATTCTGTGACCATAACGCACCATTACCTGCACCAAGTTCAAGCACCTTCATCCCCGACTTAAGGTGTAAGTTACTAAATAGCCATGGGAACCAGCCTTCCTTATTAACAGAATAATCACGGTGCAAACGAATGCGGGCAGAAATATTCGTAGCGTTCTTATACTGCATACTGAGCGATTGATTCATTGAAGTTAAATGAATTAAGTTAAGCATCTTCGACCAATCAACTTGATCATTGCGATCTAGTGCCTGACTAGTTGAGTCGATGGCATTCACCACATTCTTCATCTCTTCAAGTCGTTCTTCGGCAAGACGCTTTTGAATCTGGAGTGAATTGCGGAGTAATTGCTTATCCCCTGATCCAATCGTCATTTCACGAATATCGCTGAGTGAAAAGCCAAGATACTTTAATAGTAGAATCTGTTGCAACTTGGCAAAATCTTGGTCTGTATATAGCCGTGCACCACCTTTAGTGTGCGTTGCCGGCTTTAATAAATTCTTCTGATCATAATAGCGAATTGTGCGAATCGAAACATGCGCCTTCTTCGCAAATTCGCCACTTGTGTAGTAGTGGGGCATGATTAGTCATCCTTTTGTATTTTTCTATATCTTAAATAAATTTAAGCCCTTATCTTTAAGATCAATTAAACCAGTACCTGCAACATTTTCAAGGATCGAATCATCAATATTACTTTCTCCTTCAATTAATTTTATTTGATCTTTTGTCAACTTTTTTGCGGTATTAGGATTAATTATTAAATTATCTGAACTTTTTATTGTTATATTTGTTAAAAATATTTCTTTTTGAGTTTCAGGTAAATCTTTAATATCTGTAAAATAATCTTTATAAATATTTTTATAATCATCTCTATATGCCGTCAAAAAGGCTATAGTTTTATCCTTATATGGAATTATATTTACAAACACTGGATAACCAACTTGCCAGTGTTTATTATTTAGTTGCTTATCCTCAAAATCATATTGTGGAATATAATAACCACTTACAGCAAAATTAGCTTTAGGCATATTTAATACTATTCCTACTATTGGAAAATCTTTTTCTTTGTTTTCCCAATAAAGGTCACACTGTTCTTTCACTCGTAGCAAGTCATTTATTGCAGCTTTATTAGAATCATAATCATCTTGAGCGTACACAGACAATCTATCATACGTTAACCATTTTTTATCCATTACATACTGAACTCTTTTCATAAATTCTTGCTTATTCTGCAATTCAGAACAAATAGTACGATATGTAAATAAAAAAGCACTTTTATCATCAGGATACCACTTTGATTTTTCAATATCCGCAAAAAGTTTATCATCGTGTTCCTTACAAAAGCCTCTAAATGTAGTTGCTACATTTTTTCCAACTATATTTAATTCAACACCTCTTTTTTATCCATAGGATATACGCTATATCTTGATGTTCTTGGCATACAAACTTGATTTTCTACAGCTAGTTGAGAAATAACTCCATTATTTTGAAGTGTATGAGAATTTATAATATCACTATTTTTACATCCAGGATAAAGACATCTGGATATTTTCATATGCTTTATTGAGTCTACCCAAAGCTGTCGACTTGTAACGTTTGTTGATTTAAAATGTTTAATTTTCTTCATTTTTTATTCCTCAAAGTCCGACAAATAAACTCTTCTACTAATATTTTATTCTTAATTAATGAGTTCATAAACATACTAAAAAAGCACCTTAATCAAAGGTACTTCCATAAAATCTTATTTAGTTTTATTCACAAGAAGTTCACTGGTTTTTATATTATTCTCTTTCATAATATCATCAATAACTTCTATCCCTATTTTCTTAGCAAATTTTTGCTTTTTATCAGTCGTAAAATTCTGTTTATCTTGAAGAAATTTTCCTCTCAATAAAGGAATTAAATAAGTGTATATGTATAATACAAAATTTTCACCTTCATCAAGTGCATTTGGACTGGTAAAGCGCTTAGACTCACTAACAGATACTACAGATCTACATTGATTATCCAGCCTACAACAAATACTACAATTATCATCGTCTCTAAGGATTATACTTACTTCATTTAAAATACCTCCAGTACTAATAAAGGCTTTGGTGGCTATCAATTTCATAGTCTTCATAGACTTACTAGAGACTATATTTTCATTATCAGATACCATTCCTGTAAATCCAGAAATAGATGAAATACTCATTTTAGAGGTTATAACTCCATTTTTTTCAGCAAATAGATAAAACAACCAGTTAAATAGATCTCCGCTTAACATCCAATTAGGACCCTCTAAGTAATTAGATCCTATCAATTCTAATACTCTATCAATATGTTTTTGTTTTGATTCTTGAACTATTACATAAAATTTTCCATCAAGTTTAAAGAAAATAGCCGGTACATTCTCCGTATTAACACGATCCTTTTTTCGAAGAAACTGCTTGTTTTCGTCAAAAATTCTTCTTTTTGCATATTCAATCTCTGCTGTTGCTTCAATAAAAGAAATTTCTTCTCCATTAATCACAACTGGTAATTTTTGTACTGATCCAATATAACTCCAACTATATATATAATTTTTCTCATTATCAGGAAGTCTCTTAAAAGCTTCTTCATGCCTTTTACTATGCTTCACTGGAGCTTCATATGTATTGGAAATCCAGGGCTTAATTTTCTTTAACTTAGTAATATTTTTTAACTGATAAATAGAAGTATATATTCTACTATTCATTCTTACCCTCACATTCAAATTCACATAATTTCACTCGACATAATCGGCTTATGACTAGTTTTAAGCGTCCATCCCAACTATAATTAAGCTTTTCATTCTGATCCTTAATTCTATCTGGTACTATTTCCATGCAGACAGATGTAGTATATTTATTACTTTTTTTGGCTTTAACATTATAATTATTCAAAAAGTTAAAATATATTTCTTTCCCCTGTTTTTTAAATTCACTTGATGACTCACTAGTAATATCAAGTGACCATCTTGCATCCTCTTCAATATCCATAATTACATTTTCTGGATTAAAAGATAAAATCAACGCAGCTCCTAACTTTTGAAGCAATAGCATTGTCATATATCCTCCAGGATTAATCTTACACGTAAACTTTATTTTTTTAGGAATGTATTCATCAGACTGAGGAGTAAAGGTAATCTTATTTTGATCAGTTTCAATAGTTATAGTAGCAAGTGTCAAAAAACTAAATAATTTTTTTAAACCAATACCTATCAGCGTGACCATAAAAGTTACAATCAAACTAATAAAAGTATTTTGTATACCACTATTATTAATTCCACATTTTTTAAACAACCAAAAGATCACATTACTTTTGTCGCTTACTATGAATGCAGTTACTATTCCTACTATAAATTCAGCTAATGCTTTAAAAAATTCTTTCATTGTCTAAAGCCTTTTTACCCAAATTTATAACATCAATAAGATCCTTTATCTTTTCACTATATTTTTCAAAATGAATCACACCATTCTTAGTTAAAATTATTCTATTATGATGATCAAAAAAAGTAGCATTTAAAATAGAAACATATTGGTCTGAAACTAATTCTTCCAGAAATTCTTTAACAATTTTATTTTCTTCATCAGAAATATAATCCTTGTCATCACCATTACTTAGTTCACAATTCAAAAAATCCAAGTTTAACAATCGAGCATTCCATATTAAAAATGCAAATTTCTGGTCTGTTATTATTGTTTGTTCCACTTTGTAGCTTTTCAGCTTCTCATAAAAATTTTCTTGTGTAAATAATCTATTGAGTTGCTGTGGGTCATATTCAATTGCTATTGATCCTTTTTTATTTCCTTGAATATACTTAATGGATTTAGCTTTTAAATAAACAGAGAGATTTTTACCCAAATTTTCAGCCGTATCATTTTGATATAGTATTTTATAGCTTTGCATAAAAATCCCTCCTTTTATAAAAAACATTTATAGTAGCTCTTATTACACCTGGAAATCCAAGTTATATATTAAGATTCATTTACAATTAATAATGAACTTTCATTGTAGTATTTTCAATATTCATTTCAAAAATAAAATCCCCACCTACAGAGGTTGGGGATCATTTTTTACTGGCTTTATAATTTTTCCTGTTGATGACTTATCTCTGTGATAAGCTGTTAAGTAAGCGTCATATAACCGAGTATCTTTTTTAGTCCGTATTTTTCAGGTATTCTAA
>CAMFQH010000082.1:0-6489 GCA_945980025.1 uncultured Lactobacillus sp. | reverse complement strand
ATTATTAACGATAACCAATTTAGTTAGAATTTTCACATTAATAACTAAAAATGGAAGATAAATTGCAATCTTGCTCTTTATCTTCCACATTATTAACATTAATTTTTAGTCATTTTCATTCAGCCACTTAATAAGATCGGCTTCATATTCGTCATGTTTTTCAATAAATGACATATGGCGGCATCCTTCATATAAGTGCCATGTCGTATTCGGGATAAGATCATACATTGTTTTAGCAATAAACGGTGTACAAAGATCATCCGTACCACTGGTAATTAACATCGGAATATTAATTGACGGTAGTTTACTAAGATAATTATAATTTCGTAAATTTCCTTCTGGATTATACTCATTTGGTCCCCAGCCAGTTAAGTAGGCCATAGTACCACTTCGCTTTTTCCTTCTGAGTGGTTCTGGATCATTAGTACTAGGTGCATCGTTACAATGCAACTCCATAAAACGTTTATTAGCTTGTAAATACTCTTCGCTAGTATAATTCCCTTCTTTTTCCGCTTTAGCTATTGATTGTTGATCTTTGAAATCCATAAATTTAATCAAACGGTGAAGTTCCCGATCCCACATCCAAGAAGCAGGCAATGTACTTGCTAAGATACCAGATTTAATTCCTTCTGGTTTTTCATCACATAAATATATTAACTCTAACATTCCACCCCAAGATTGCCCTAAAAGATGAATTTTATCTAAATTAAGAAAAGAACGTAAAGCTTTTAACTCTTCAAGCCAAGTTTTAGCAGTATATACTTCATCTGCCCTTTCATCAGGCATTGAAGATTTCCCACATCCAATCTGATCATACATAATCAATTGACGACCATCTTTCTCGACTAGATCATCCAATACTTCAAAATAATTATGTGTTGATCCGGGGCCACCATGAAGAAGCAATAAAGGAGCTTTTTTACTTGGTTCACCTACAATTCGATAGTAAGTCCGGTATCGCCCAAATGGCATATATCCTTCTTGAACTCGTTTCATCTTATTTCACTCCTTAAACAAAGAAAGAGAGTCGAAATAGTTTCGACTCTCATAATTCAAAAATAATATTCTTCCTGGCGGGAATACGTAGGAATCGAACCTACCTGAGAAGCTTCTAACTCCTTGCACTGGTTTTGAGGACCAGGGGGAACACCAGAACCCATCTATTCCCACCAAGTACTTTAACAAAATAAATAAGAATCGTCAACTTATAATTTAATTAAATTAGCTATTTTCTTATGCATTAAAAGAAGAACAAATGCAATCCCTAATGCAATTAGTCCCATTACTCCAAAGTAAATTGGCGCATCATTAACAGTATACATTTTTACTAGCTGGGCATTAAAAGATTGCGCAGCTGCGTCTCCTAAATACCAAATACTCATCATTTGAGCAGTAAATGCTTTAGGTGCAAGTTTAGTTGTTAAAGACAAACCTGCTGGTGATAAAAGGACTTCTCCAATTTCAACAATTGCAATACCCAAAATTAACCACCATGCTGAAAATTTTGTTCCTACTCCATATAGGCTAATAGGAACTAATAAAATCAAAAATGAAAATGCAGAGGCAAGTAATCCAATTGTGAACTTAGTAGTTGAAGAAGGTTGATGATCACCCATTTTTGTCCATATAGAAGCAATAAACGGCGAATAGATAAGGACAAACAAAGCATTAAATCCAGTAAACTGACTTGGCTTGATATTTAAACCTAGAATGCTTAAATTCGTCATTTGTTGTGCTATCAATGGAAAAATAGTCATTATTTGTTCAAAAATTGACCAAAAAAACACACTTGCGACAAAAATTACAATATATGCTAAAACATTTTGCCGATCTTTAGCGGTAATTTTAGGACTACGAAAAATATTAATAAAATAGATTATCGGCAATAACACACCTAAAATAGTAATAATAAAAATAATATTATTAACATTTAATGTATTAGTGACTACCATTAAAATTAGACCACTTATTACAAGAAATAGAATCAATACTATTTGTCTTAATACTTTTACTTTTTCATCTGGTTTAATGGGATCACCTGGTTTTAATCCATCTGTTTTAAGATATTTTTTTCGACCTAGACTATATTGAATTAGTCCTAAAATCATTCCAATTGTTGAAAGCGCAAATCCCAAATGATAACTATAACTTTGACCTATCCACCCAACGATAAATGGAGCTAGTAATGCACCTATATTAATTCCCATATAATAAATATTAAACCCTGCATCTCGCCGAGTATCTGTTTTAGAGTACAAACCTCCAACCATATCGGAAGTATTGGGTTTTAAGAAACCTGTTCCTAGTACAATAATAATAATTGATGTATATAATCCAATAAATTTTAAAGGGAGAACTAAAAGAAAATTCCCTATAGCTATTAGTACACCACCCCAAAAAACAGATCGTTGAGCACCTAGGATCCGGTCGCTCACAAAACCGCCAATCACACTAGACATATAGATAAGGGCGCCATAAATTGCAACAATTGAAGTTGCAGTAGGAGTGTCCATCCCTAACCCACCATTCCGTGCATTATCAATTAAATAAAACAAAAGAATAGCATGCATACTATAGTAACTAAATCTTTCCCACATTTCTGTAAAAAAGAGCGTTGACAATCCACGTGGCTGTCCAAAAAATGTTTTCTTTTTATCGTTAACTTTTATATCAGACTCACTGTCCATATTCATCCCACCCTTTCACTACAAAAGAATGCATAATATTACACTCTGCGTGCTAATACCATGCATTCTCATCTCACAAACTTATACTATTATTCATTGTTTTCGGGAAGAATACTTCGAATGATTCGCATGTCTACCGCACGCAATGCAAAATCAGTAGTATGATATACCGGCATATTTAGTTTCGGAGCGACACCCATAACCGTATTTGTACAATCAGTACAGTTACCAACAAGTAATGTATGTGCACCATCTTTCCTTAATTTAAGGATCGTTTGCGCTTGCCCAGGACAAATACCAGGATTTTTACATTTTGCAGTTCCTGTTTTAGGATTTACAACGGCATTTTTACACCATTCAATCCCCGTTACATCGGCATTCATCTTTTCAGCGATTTCTTTCATTCGCTCAGGCGTTGCGCTACATGCACATGCTAATAAGCCAACTTTTTCCCCATGTAAATTAGGGAATGGGATTGTAGCAATAATACCACCATCAACCTTTGTAATTGGACTATCTAGTGTTGTGCTATGTCCCGTAAAAGGCCCTCCTTTGATTAGCTCACCATAGTCAGCCATGTCTGGGAATTTACTTAAAATGTCTTTAACAAGAGTTCCAACAGGTACATTTTTATGTACTAGAACCATCTTATTATCACCATTTAGACGACCAGCAACAGTAATATCTTTATCCATTACCGGTTCACGGTTTTCAATAGCTCGAGCCACACGGTATACCGTTTCAACATTAGCTACAATTGCATTAGCCGCATAAGGCAATTCCGTTGTCTTCAAAACCGCATTTTCTCCATCTGCTTTCTTATAAAGCCCTGAATCACGCAAAACTGCACGTTCCTCTCCCTCAGGGTACCGATTCCACATTAATTCAAGTGAAATATCATCATGTGTACGGATTAATTCTTGCAAAAGCGCAACCGCATTTGTATGACGACGTTTGATTGCAATGTGAATATCTTTTGCTTGAACAATTTCTTTTATATATTCAGCACCGCGAATGATTTGCTCTGCATTAGTAATAATACGTGAAATATTATGTTCTAAAATAGGCTCACATTCAGCAGCGTTAATAAATAAATGACCTTCCGGAATCGGATGTGAGTATTTAGCAGCTGCTGGAAAACCTGCACCACCAGCTCCAACAATTCCTGCTTCACGAATTGCGTCAAGATTATTCTTAGTATCAGGAATTTTAACAAACTCATCTGGTTGTTCTTTGTCAGGATCAATAACAATTGCTTGATCGTTAATTTCCATTATCGTGCCATAAACACTCGCATGAAGATTAGCACCTAAACCATCTGGCTTACCAATTAATTGTCCTCTTTTAACATGATCCCCAACATTAACTATTGGTGTTACAGGAACTCCAACGCTTTCTTTTAGCGGTAAAATTAATTTATTCATTAGTGCATCTCCCATTCAATGCACAAACCACACATAAATCATTAAGTTAATTTTATCACAATAATTCTTTTGTGAGAACGCTTTCGATATATAAATAGCTATCTTTATTTTTTACCCTAACCCTGTAATTTTCGTTAATTAAGTGTTACTATAATGGCGAAAGGAAGCATAATCATGGAAATTAATGCAGATGCTCTTAAGAACTTCCAAGATTCGAAGTTCAATTTTGTAGATGCAGATGGTAATGATGTAGACTTTGATAACTTGGACGAAAGTGTAAAGTACACTCTTCGTGATGGTGAAACAGTTGTTGAAGATGATATGCATGCCAAGGACGTTGTTGATACCATTAATAATGAATATGGTAAGACAATGAACGTTTAATTTCTTGATATGTAGAATTAAAAATAGGTTCCTATCACTCAATCTTTGATAGGGACCTATTTTTTTACTATCTAAATTGCTTCTCTTGCCCAAGAGTTCTAAAATTAGAAATAAATTGAAAGATAAGGGGCTCTTATTTATGATGAACATTTTATTAATCATCTTAACAGCAATTTTTATTATCGAAAGTATTTTTGAAGTTCGTTATTTTTACCAAATTCGGACCATTTTTAATCAATCTGGCCGTATTGAACCTACTAAACGAGTTCAGCGAATCGTCACAATTGAAACTCAGTGGTCATGGATTTCATGGATCTTCTTACTCTTACTGTTTGTTTTACCAGACATGTATACCGCTATTCTCATCTGTGTCATTACCCTTATTGAAACATGGGTAGTCTACGAACTTTACAACGCTCGCGAATATGCTAAGAAAATTAATGAAAAATAATAAAAGTAAAGAGGAAGGTGTTACAAGCTCAACGCCTTCCTCTTTTTTATGCTACACGCACTTTTGTTAACAGTTCATAAACATAAGACAACTCACTTGGACGAAAGGCGCCATGGAGGGTCCCCACTTTTTTAAAGCCGCTCTTAGTTGCGATCCGTTGCATTGCCATATTATTTTCATTTGTACTTAAACGAATTGATTTGATCTCTGGACGTTCGGTCTCCAAATACTCAATCAAACTCAAAAATAATTTGGATGCGTATCCTTTTCCTGCATGCCGTGAATGAATAGCTACGCGGTGGATTACAACATAATTTTCAGTATTAATTAGCCATTCCCCGTTGAGTTTATCATAAAAATGATCCGGTGCTTCAACAATTGCTAACGTGCCAACTGTTTGTCCATCATCTGCTTTAACGATATAAGCATAACCATTCTCAATATCTTCTTTTACATGGGTAACGTTCGGATAATCCCCCTGCCATTGATCAACGCCCCGCTCAGCTAACTGGTTACGTCCATCACGTAAAATATCTACTACTACATCTAAATCTGCCATTGTTGCTTTCCGGATTTTCATTGTAATCCCTCCTTAAAATCGTTGCTTACAGCTAAACCATAACAAATTAAGCAATTAATAATATCACACCTCAATATTAAGATGCAATCACTTTCGATTTTTAATTTTTAGGAAACCGATAAACTAATCTTAAATAAGTTATTGACATCGCTTACATAGAACAGTATATTATTAGGTGTAACGATAAACTAAAGCGTTTTCAAATAAATAAAGGGAGAATTACTACAATGAATTATTTTATCGGTGTCGATGTTGGAACTACTTCTACAAAAGCAGTTCTATATGACCAAAATGCAACTGTGTTAGACCAATTTAGCCAAGGTTATTCCCTTTACCGCGATGCTAGTGGAATGGCTGAACAAAACCCAACTGCAATTGTCGAAGCAGTCGAAAAAGTTATTCATGATGCAGCACAAAAAGCAGATTTAACAAATGGAAAATTGTTAGCGGTATCATTTTCCAGTGCTAACCAAAGCGTGATTATGCTCGACAAGAATTTTAATCCTCTTTCACGGGTGATCACTTGGGCTGATACACGTGCGCGCGATGTCGCAAACGAATTAAAGAATAGTCCGGCCGGTCAGCAAATTTATGCTAAAACAGGTACACCTATTCATCCAATGTCCCCATTGACCAAGATTATGTGGCTCAACAAGACACAAGCAGATAAGGTTGCCCAAACTGCATATTTTGGCGATATCAAGTCCTACCTCTTCCACCAGTTTTTCAATACGTTTAAGGTTGATGTTTCCATCGCTTCATGTACCGGAATGATGAATGTCAATACATGTGACTGGGATGATCAGGCATTGGAACTCGCTAATGTCGATCGTTCCCAATTACCAGAAATCGTGAACGGGACAACCCAAGCGATTGGCCTAACAGCAGCGGCGCAATCAAAAATGGGCATCCCCGCTGACACGCCATTTGTCTATGGTGCTTTTGACGGTGCTTTATCTAATT
>CAMFQH010000081.1:0-6583 GCA_945980025.1 uncultured Lactobacillus sp. | reverse complement strand
TTACTTTATAAAATAAATTTTATCGGTTTTTATCAAAAATTTATTTTATGAATTAAATAATTAGCATTTTTACTTAAAATTCATTTCATAAGTAAAATTATTAGGAAAAAATGAATCAAACAATTATTTTTGCTCACCGCGGCTTGCCGGTAAAATTCGCAGAAAATTCGTTGGAAGGCTTTCACTACGCATCAACTCATGGCGCTGAAGGCGTAGAATTTGACGTGCACTTGACCAAAGATAAGGTACCGGTGGTCATGCACGATGAAACGCTGGATAGGACTACTAACGGGACTGGCTATATCAAGGACTATACTCTAGGTGAAATTAGAAAATTTCATTTGGCAAATGGTGAGCCAGTACCAATGCTGCGTGAATTATTTGAAGTTTTACAAGGTAAAGATTTATATATCAATCTAGAATTCAAGACCAATAAAATTCACGATGAAGGGATTGAAGCAATCGTTTTGGCTCTAGCCAAGGAATATCATTTTGTGCATCCCATCATCTTTTCTTCCTTTAACTATCAAACGTTGAAAAACTGCCAGCGCATCGATCCACATCAGCAGTATTGCTTCTTAACTAAAAAGCCCATTTTATGGCCTAAACATTTTGTTAAGAAAAATCATTTTGTGGCGATTCATCCACACTGGTATGAGCCTAGTAAAGTAACTCAGCGAATTTGGACGATTGACAATCCACGACTGGCTAAAAGATATTTTAAGTTAGGAGTAGCTGGGATTTTTACTAATAATTTTGAATTGATGAATGAAGTGAAAGAGAGATTATAGCTAATAGTTATAGGGGGGAGATTAAAAAGTATTTTTGCTTAATATCCTTAATTCTAGAAGTATAATGGAAAAGATAATTCAAAAGAGGTGATAAAAATGGCAACAATGAAGGATGTCGCACAAAGAGCAGGAGTAGGAGTTGGTACAGTTTCTCGTGTAATTAATCGTGTGCCAGGAGTTAAGGAAAGTACCCTAATCAAAGTTAACCAAGCAATTAAGGAACTGAATTATATTCCAGATGAATATGCTCGAGGATTGAAAACTAAATCTTCTAGAACTATAGCTCTTATTTTGCCTTCAGTTTGGTATCCATTTTTCTCAGAATTTGCATACTATGTAGAGAAAAGATTAGATAAAGAAAACTATAAACTGTTATTGTGCAACTCGAACGGTAATCCAACAGAAGAAGCAAAATATATTAAAATGCTTAAGCAAAACAAAATCGATGCGATTATTGCGATTACTTATAGTGATATTGAACAGTATATTTATTCAAATATTCCTTTCGTCAGTTTAGATCGTTATTTTGATAAAAAAGTGTCATATGTTACTTCAGATAATTATGAAGGTGGCAAACTAGCAGCTAGAAAATTATTAGAGCATGGTGCTAGAAGTCTTGCCTATGTTGGTAGTCATAGTAAGTATCCTAACGGAACGATGCTAAGAAGAGATGGCTTTAGAGATTATCTTGAAAATATAGGAATTGATTATAAAGAGATTTTCTTGCAAGAACCTGTCAATGATTTCACACCTTATATTCTAGAAATGCTAAAAGTTCATCCAAAAATTGATGGGATTTTTTGTCATACTGATTCATTATTGTTGAAATTAAGAAAAATTTTAAATCAATATGGATATAGAGTTCCTGAAGATATTCAATTAATAGGATTTGATGGGATGAATTTGTCTTCAGATCTTCCATTGGGGATATCTACAATTGCCCAGCCTGTTGAGCAATTGGCTAATGGTGCAGTTGATCTAGTTTTACGCAAAATTGCGGATCCTAGTTTGAAAAATGAAGCTAAAATGTACCCAGTAAGATATGTTGATGGAAATACCACAAAATAACTGTTGACAAGCTATGAAAGCGGTATTATTATTTAAATGTAAGTTGAAACGTTTCCAAAAAAGGAAATGAAAATAGTTTTGTGCTAATAATTATTTTTTAAGTCAAAAATAGAAACGTTTCAATTAATTAGAATTATGTTAGAGATAAGAAGCGTTTTATTTTTTTGAATAGAATTGAAACGTTTCAAAGGAGAGAGACTATGAAAAAGTGGAAATTAGGAGTTGCAACAGTTGCCACTATTGCAGCATTAGGTTTAGCAGGATGTAGCAGTAACAATCAAGGAAGCAGTAATACTAAGAACGTGACAATGTGGGTACACGTTTCAAATACTGACCCTGAAGGTAAAGCTCTTCAAAAGAATGTTAATGACTTTAATAAAGAAAATAAACACGGCTATAAAGCCAAAGTTCAATTTATTCCACGTTCTGGTTCAGGTGGTGGTTATGAAGATAAAGTTAATGCCGCTTTGAACTCCGGAAGTTTGCCAGATGTTTTAACTTTGGATGGTCCTAACACTGCTGCTTATGCTCATTCAAAGATTATTCAACCAATTGATAAATATATTACTAACAAGAAAGATATCTTACCAACCATTATTAAACAAGGTACTTATAAAGGTAAGTTATATGCTGCTGGCTATTCAGAATCAAGCATCGGCATCTATTACAACAAGAAGATGTTCAAAGAGGCTGGGATTAAAGATTCAGAAATTGCTACTTTGAAGCATCCATGGACTTGGACTCAATTTAAAGATATTTGTAAGAGACTTAAAAATCACTTCCATGAACCAGCAATTAATATGAACTTGAATGACCACTCAGAAATGGCTCTTTATTCATTAGCACCATTTGTATGGTCAGCTGGTGGTAGCATTACTAATCCTGCTGGCACTAAGGCAGTTGGCTACTTTAATTCCAAGCAAACTACTTCAGCCTTCCAATTAATTCAAGACATGGTCAAAGATGGTTACACTACTATTTCACCAAAGGATAAAGGTTTTGAAACTGGCAAATATGCCATGATGATGACTGGTACTTGGGAAGTTCAAACTTTGCAAAACCAATACAAGAATTTGCAATGGGGCGTAATGCCATATCCTGTATCTCCAGCTACTCATAAGCAAGTTTCACCAACAGGCTCATGGCAATACGCAATGTCTTCTACAGCTAAGAACAAGAAGGCAGCTGGTGCTTTGATTAACTTCTTAATGAGTAAGAAGTCTATGTACCGCAGCGATATGGCTAACACTGTTTTGCCAGCACGTAAGAGTGTATCTAAGATGATGATGCCTAAAGTTGATGAACAAATGAAATTCTTCATTAAGCAAAACCAAACTACAGGTCACGCTCGTCCAGTCTTAGTAAACTACCCACAAGTAACTAGAACATTTGCTGATACTGTTCAAGACGTAACTTTGTACAAGAAGAATCCTAATGTTCAAAAGGTAATGAACGAACAAGCTAAAGTTATTCAAAAGTACCTTCAGAAATAGAGAAGTAAAGGGGAATCTTTATGCAAGCTAAAGGTATAAAGAGACAGATCGGATGGCTGTACGTTTTCCCAGCAATTCTGATTCTGTTAACGTTTTTAATCATTCCGTTCCTGATGTCATTTAGCTATTCTTTTACGAACTACAACATTTTGACACCATGGGCTAAACAATATGTAGGTTTTACAAATTACATTAATACTTTTAAAGATCCCGTATTTCTACAAAGTTTAAAAAACATTGCACAATTCGTCATCTTTATCATGCCAATTCAGGTTGGTGCAGCTTTAGGATTAGCCTTAATTGTTAATAAAAAGAGACCTGGAAATACATTTTTTAAGATCTCATTCTTCGCACCACAGGTTGTTTCTTTAACTGTTGTTTCTATTCTTTGGATGTATATCCTTAATCCTGATCAAGGCTTATTAAATGGTATTTTAGGTATTTTCCATATTAAACCTCAACCATTTTTGACCTCACCAAAACAAGCTATGTTTGCCATTATTGGGGTATCTGCTTGGCAGGGTGCAGGTTATCAGATGTTGATTTTCCTAGCAGGATTACAAAATATTCCAGACTCACTTTATGAGGCTGCTGAATTAGATGGTGCTAATGGTTGGCAAAGATTCTTGCACATCACATTGCCAATGCTTAAACCAACTTCAATCATGATTTTAACTACTACTTTCATCAGTGCATTCAACTTGATAATTCAGCCAATGATCATGACGCAAGGTGGACCACAAAACGCCACAATGACACCAATCTACTACATTTATCGTACTGGTTTTACTGACCGTCAATTAGGTTATGCAAGTGCTATGAGTGTAATCTACGGCATTATCATTATTATCTTTACTATTATTCAAAGAAAGATCACAAACGCCGGAGGTGACGAGAATGCATAAATTTATGACACGTAGAAGGTTCCATATAATTTGGACCACGGTGTTAATTACAATTTTAGCTTTATTTTTCTTGTTCCCATTGGTTTGGATGATCGTTTCTTCAATGAAACCTGAATCTCAAATTTATGCCAACATTAGTAACTTTAAGGCGTTCTTACCTTCAGGCAATATCTCTGATTGGGGTAAAGCTTATGTAAGCATCTTCCATAGATTTCCAGTAATGAGATATATTTTGAACAGTGTATTTTATGCAACAAGTGTAACGGTAGGTTCAATTGTAATAAATGCGCTCGCTGGATATGGTTTTGCTAAATTTAATTTTACAGGACGTAAATTACTTTTCGGTTTATTGATTGCTTTACTGGTTATTCCAGGTACTACGCTTTTGATTCAGCAATTCCAAATTGCTAAAACTATTGGTATTTTGAATACGCCTTTGGCAGTTATTTTGCCAGGTATGTCTAGTCCATTCTATATTTACATGTTTAGAAATGCTTTCGCAGCAATTCCAGATAGTATTACAGAAGCTGCTGAACTAGATGGGGCAAGTAATCTAAGAATTTTCTGGAATATCCTTTTGCCAATGACGCTTCCTACAGTTGCGACAGTTGGAACGTTATCATTCATAGGTAGTTGGAACGACTATGTATGGCCATTAATGGTTTTGACCAATTCTGATCAATTCCCACTACAAGTGGCTATTACGAATATTAACAGCACGAACCCAGTTTACATGAATCAAGTTATGGCTATTTTGACCATTTCTACTGTTCCTTTGGTTTTAGTTTACATTTTCTTCCAAAAGTACCTTACTCAAGGAATGGGTTCTGTAGGTAATGGTGATAAATAATGAAAGAAAATTCATACTTGTATAAGAAAATAAGAAAAATTGATGATGATGAATTACGGCCAACTTTTCATTTTACTGCTCCAGTAGGATGGATTAATGATCCGAATGGATTAATTCATTATAAAAATTATTATCAATTGTATTATCAATATAATCCTTATGCTCCTCATTGGGACAACATGCATTGGGGACACGCTCGCAGCAAGGACGGTCTTCACTGGGAAGACATGCCAATTGCTATGAAACCTGATCATGAATATGACAAAACCGGTGTTTTTTCAGGTTCAGCTATTGAAAAAGATGGCAAGTTATATGTTCTTTATACAGGACATGTAGATGAAAATGGTCAAATCACTGAAACACAATGTGTGGCTGTTTCAGATGATGGTGTTGATTTTAAGAAATATGAAAATAATCCGGTAATGACTGTAGCTGATTTGCCTGGAGAAACGGATGAAAGCAATTTCCGTGATCCTAAAGTTTTCAAACACGGTGACAAGTATTATTGTGTGGTTGCCGCAGCACTTGAAAAACATGGAAGCTTAGTTTTATTTGAATCAGATGATTTGCTTCACTGGTCATTTAAATCTGTTCTGCTTCAAGGTGAAGAATATGGCATTATGACTGAGTGTCCTGATTACTTTAATCTTAATGGTCAAGATTATTTAGCCTTTAGTGTGATTTTAGGCGATAGTAGAAATAGCATCGTTTATATAGCTAAGGGACATATGGATTGGCAAAACTTTAAGTTTAAGTTGAAAGAACAACATCGGTTGGATGATAGCGATGACTTCTATGCTTCTCAAAGTTTTGTAGATGAGAAAGGCAATCGAATTATTATTCCTTGGTTGAGAAGTGCTGATCATGTTAACTATCTTGAAGAATCCGGTCATCTTTGGAACGGTATGATGGGGATCCCAAGAATGCTGACTACAATTAATGGTCAATTAATCCAAAAGCCAATTGGAACAATAAATGATATGTCATTATCTGACAGTCAAGATATTGATTTAGGCAGTTATAAATTAACTGAAGAAATTCCTATTGATCATAGTTTGATATTAAAAGGCGATAATGGTGAGATTCACATTACTCGCAAAAAAGAAGATCAATATGTAATTGAAATTCATTCACCTGTATTTATTAAAACTGTTTCATGGCATCCAGATAATCATAAATTAACATTAGTGATTGATAATTCGAGCTTGGAACTCTTTAGTCAAAGTAAGACTTTAAGTATTGTTACTTTTGTTAGTGGAATAAAACAAGCGATGCTTAAAGAGATAAATTAGCAAGGAAATGAAAAATGACAGAAGTAGATTTAAACCATATTTATAAAAAATATGATGGCAATGACAAGTATTCTGTAAATGACTTTGATTTGCACATCAAGGATAAGGAATTTATCGTTTTTGTCGGTCCTTCAGGTTGTGGTAAATCAACAACATTAAGAATGATTGCCGGTTTGGAAGATAT
>CAMFQH010000080.1:0-6663 GCA_945980025.1 uncultured Lactobacillus sp. | reverse complement strand
AACTCAACCTTCCTGATTTACCAGGAATTGTTGGTAGTGGTCGGGCCTTATCAATGACTGGTGGTCATGGTTCCAACAAGAGTGGTAATCCCGATGATGGAACTTTAGAGGTTGATGGTGTTGATGGTGTTCGCCAAGGTGCCCGGACGGTTTTAAAAGAGGGAGCGCGGAATGTTAAGTTAATGGCTACAGGTGGCGTGGCCTCTCCAGGAGAAACACCCTTTGATGTTCAATTATCAGAAGAAGAAATGCATGCCGCCGTCGTTGAAGCCCACCATAAAGGATTCCCAACCGCTGCCCATGCTCAAGGAACTGAAGGAATTAAGAATGCCGTTCGTGCTGGAATTGATTCGGTTGAACATGCTATTTTTATGGATGACGAAGCTGTTGAGTTAATGAAAGAGCACGGGACTTTTGTTGTCCCAACATTGGTCGCTCCACGGGCAATTTATGAAAATCCTGACCACCTTCCAGATTTTATGGTAAAGAAAGCGCGCCAAGTTGCAAAAGCTCATCTTACAAGCATCCGTAAGATTGTTAAGGCGGGTGTTCCCGTTGCAATGGGAACGGATGCCGGAACTCCATATAACACCTTCGGCCATTGGGTCATTAATGAATTAAAAATGTATTTAGATGCGGGAATGACTCCGGAGCAGGTATTAAATTCTGCGACAACCGTGGCTGCTAAATTGCTACGGGTGGATGATTATGTCGGGAAAGTTGACAATGGATTTGAAGCAAACTTTGTTGTCCTTGATAAGAATCCATTCGATGATTTTTCAGCATTTGAACAAGCGGTTGCCGTTTATCGGAAAGGACGGCGAGTTGTTAACCGGTTGGATGTTAAATAAGGAGGATGATAATCATGAATGGTTTAAATGTTAATGACCTCGTTAATTTAACGAATACCGGTGCTTTGAAAACCCATTTGAGCGCTCGGGCATGGTTAACCGCCTGCGCCAACGCTGATGATCTTGAACATTATCGTTGGCAACTATGGTTTCAACCTCTTGACCAAACACCTGTAATGGTTGTTGAGACTAATAACCAACCTGGCTTTATCTTTAATGGTGACCACCAATTAGTTTACACAACGGTTAATACACAAACGAAGCACACGCGTCTTCATTTTTATGATGTAAAAAATTATGAAACAAGTAAGACGGTTTTATTAAAAGACCACCAATTAAAGGTTTTGGAGAAACTTGCCGGTGGACAATTTTTGCTCGGCGGCAGAACACAACGACCAGATAAAGAACCAAATAAGCCTTGGCATGAACTCAAAGAGGTTCCCTATTGGTCAAATGAAGAGGGCCTGGTTGACCAAACAAGACGCCACCTGTGGGTGTTTAATTTGGCAACCGAACAATTAAACGATTTGCTACCTCAGGACTTTGATTGTTCGAATTATTGGTACCAAGATGGTCAACTCTTTTTATGTGGAGTAAGTTACAAAAATTCACGACCATTTAAGGATGGCCTGTATAAATATGATTTTGTCAATCAAGAATTACAGGAATTAGTTCGTCCTAATCAATATCGAGTAGATACTATTGCTCTCTTAAAGGATCAATTATTTGTTCTAGCAAGTAACTGTAAGATCTATGGGATGGGTGAGAACCCTAATTTCTATCGTTATTCTGGTCACACCCTGCATTTAGTAGCTAAATGGGACCACAATGTTGGCAATATTGTGGTTAATGATATGACCATTGTTGGTGGTCGCAGTAGCACTGTTAGTGATGGTAAGTTGTACTTTGTTTCAACCGTTATTGACCATACTGAGGTATATTCATTTGATGGTCAACATATTAATTTAACCTTTAAGTGGCCTGGTGCAGTTAACTCACTAGCTTCAGAAAATCAGCGACTTGTCTTCACTGCAACGACGGCTGATCAACCGCAACAGGTTTATCAATATGATGGTAGTGATTTTGGACAAGTAACGAAATATAATCGTTTCTTGCAAAAGCGATCAGTGGCGACAATGCACGAATTTGAATATTATGATTCCACTAATCGTCAATGTCATGGATGGGTACTGTATCCGGTTAATTATCAATCTGGTAAGAAATATCCGGCAGTTCTTGAGGTCCATGGTGGTCCACGAGCAACTTATGGCACCAGTTTTTTCCATGAAATGCAAGTCCTCGCTAATGCCGGTTACTTTGTATTATTTACTAATTTACATGGTTCAGAAGGACAAGGAGATGAATATGCAGATCTGCGTGGTCGCTATGGACAAGTTGACTACGCAGATTTGATGGCATTTACAGATGCAGTTCTGAAACAATATGTAGGTATCGACCCGACCAAAGTTGGTATTACTGGTGGTAGCTATGGTGGTTACATGACTAATTGGGTAATTGGTCATACTAATCGTTTCAAAGCAGCGGTTAGTCAACGGAGTATTGCAACATGGGTTTCGATGATGATTTCCGACATTGGACCAGAATTTGTTACCGACCAGTTAGCAGCCAGTCTCGATCAAGAAAATGGTATGCAGACTTATTGGCAACATTCACCGTTATCCTATGTCCACAATGTCCAAACGCCGACTCTTTTCCTTCATTCTGACCATGATTTCCGCTGTCCAATTCCTGAAGGTTGCCAAATGTTTCAATCGATGAAACTTCAAGGAGTGCCAACCAAACTAGTTGTCTTCCATGGCGCTAATCATGATTTGTCAAGGGATGGTCGTCCTGACCAACGGATGAAACGTTTGACTGAAATGGTAGCCTGGTTTAATAAGTATCTAAAGTAAAGAGGGACTAACAATGACAACAACATTATTTCATAACTGTAATTTATTCACCGGAACTAAAAATGAAGTAACTCCTGATGCCTGGTTTACGGTTGATGATGATACCGGTCGATTAACTGCATTAGGGACAGGTAACCAGCATGGCGAAGCAGATCATGTTGTGGATCTTCAAGGTCAGTATGTAATGCCAGGATTGGTTGACGCCCATACTCATATGATGATGGATGCCTTAACCAACAAGCTGTACTACCTTACGGAAACTGAAGTCACCTTGCAAGCATTAGAGAACCTCCGGTCAGCATTACGAGCTGGTGTTACCTACGTTCGTGATTGTGGCGCCGCTTTTAATGTTGATATTAAACTTAACAAGTATCGTGCTAAACACCCGTTTGTTGGACCGGAAATTTTACCCTCTGGTCGACCAATGTCGATGACTGGTGGACATGGTGATTTTACAGAAGGTGAGCATGGTGAAACTACTTGGGGATACCTCGTTGATTCTCCAGAAGAAATGCGTCATGCGGTTCGGTTAGCTTTCAAGGAAGGCGCCAAAAATATTAAAGTAATGTCAACTGGTGGAATTATGTCAGCAACTGACCAGGTTGATGATACCGAATTAAGTCTGGAAGAATTAACAATGGCGGTTAAAGAAGCGCACTCTAAACACATGACGGTTGCCGCCCATGCTGAAGGAGCAAAGGGTATTCATAATGCAATTGTTGCCGGGGTTGATTCAGTTGAACATGGCTGTTACTTACGACCAGAAGATGTTGAATTAATGAAAGAAAAGGGAACTTACTTGACCCCAACGTTAATTGCTGGTTACACAATTCCTAAATTTGGTCAAGGCAAGCTTCCTCAATATATGTTAGATAAAGCGGAAGCTTTCTTAGATGACTTTTTTGAAAATGTTGGTCGCGCACTTCAAGCGGGTGTTAACCTTGCCTTTGGAACTGATTCAGGGACGCCCTTTAATGAATTTAAAGATGCACCGTTGGAACTCGGTTTGATGGTCAAGGCTGGGGCAACGAATTATCAAGCGCTACATGCTGCTGGATTAGGCTCTGCAACTTTATTGCGGGTTGATAAGGATTATGGAAGTTTGGAAGAGGGCAAATTTGCCGATTTCCTTGTTTTGAAGGAGAACCCATTAGCTGATGTTAGTGCTGTTCAACAGGTTGATAAAAAGGTTTATCAGCATGGTCAGCAAAAATTCTAGGAGGTGAAAACCAATGGAACTAAACCGTAATAAGGTTGAGGAATATGCCCTTGACCACTGGCATGATTTTAAAGAATACCTAGAACATCCAAGTATTTCTGCACAAAACAAGGGGATTAATGAAACTAGTGATTGGTTAGTGCAAACCTTTAAAGATTTAGGAGCTAAAACCGCAACTAAATGGGATGACCAGGGTGGCAACCCGGTTGTTTTTGCCGAATTTAATGGCCATAGTGATTATACCGTTCTCTTTTATAATCATTATGATGTTCAACCACCTGAACCATTAGAGGAATGGAAATCGGCACCCTTTAAGCCCACCGAAAAGAACGGAAAATTGGTAGCTCGTGGTGTTTGTGATGATAAAGGTGAATTAATGGCTCGCCTTGGTGTTGTTAAATACTTTAATGAGCATGGTGGTTTACCCGTCAATCTTAAGTTTTTCGTTGAAGGGGAGGAAGAAACTGGCAGTCGGCATGTCCCGCTATATGTCAATGCTCACCAAGATGAATTAAAAGCAGATGCTTGTATTTGGGAAGGCGGCGGCAAAAACTCGGTAGACCATTTTGAAGTCGTTGCAGGTGTCAGGGGCATTGTCAGTTTTGATATTAAAGTTAAAACGGCGAACGCTGATATTCACTCATCATTGGCAAGTTATGTTCCTAATGCTGCTTGGCGATTGTTAGAGGGCTTAGTTTCTCTCCGCGATCCTCACACGGGGAGAATCACCGTGAAGAATTTTTATAGTGATATTGAACCTTTAACAACTGACGAAAAGGCTGCCGTTGATGAAATGGATTTTGACGAAGATAATGTTAAAGAAACCTATGGACTAAAGCGACCACTGGTTACAAATCACCCCCGTGAGGAGTTGGTTAACGGAACGACCCTGACAATTAATGGCCTTTCTGCTGGTTATGAAGGCGCTGGGGTTAAAACAATTGTTCCAAAGGAAGCAAGTGCCAAACTGGATTGTCGATTAGCACCTAACCAAGAACCCAAGAAGGTAATGGAATTACTTAAAGAGCAGTTAAGAGTAAATGGCTATGATGATTTTGAAGTACACCTTAATGTCGCGGAAGATGCTTGGCGGACACCAATGAACGACCCGTTCGTCCAACAAGCACTCAAAACTGCTCGGGTTGTATATGGTCCAATGACAAAGTTTGTCCCGAATACAGCAGGAGGCGGACCGGTTCAACCATTTGGAGAAACACTTAATCTGCCAGTAGTAATGGTTGGTGTTCATTACGCGAAGAGTGGTCCGCATGCTCCTAATGAACACATTCGCCTCAGTGATTACGCAGAAGGAAGTTATTATTTAGCCACTTTCCTCAATCAACTCGGTGAAAGCCACCAATAATATAAATTCAATCATTCATAATATTTAGCCTCTCAGGTTCAAAACAGCTGAACTTGAGAGGCTTTATTTTAAGTTATTTGTAAGGTTAATTCATTCGTAAGCACACCATAATGGTACGGGTTGAAAAATACACGAAAAAATGAGGCATCTAGCGGCTTGGCGAGATGCCCCATTTTATTATCCGGCTCTTTGTCAATCGGTAAGGATGAAGAGATTTTTGAGAACTAGACTAAGCCACTTTGGCTTTTGGTCTAGTTCTCTTTTTTGATAATTCACGAATCATGAGATTAGAAGTCTTCAACGAAACCAGAATTCTAATCCTAAAGTGGAAGAAGTTACGGAAGCCATACGCAGTCCGCTTGATTACTTTGATTTTATTATTGGTGCCTTCGATCGGCCCATTGGTTAATTGGGTATAAAAACTGGCGATAATTTCCTGCCGATGCTTAGCGAGTGTTCGCTTGACTCGCCTCATCGTAGTTGGTAAATTAGGTCGACTGATTAATTGATCAAGCAACTCTTGGCTGCGTTGACTGAATGCGGTGATTAAGTCTTGATAGTATTCGTAAGCCGTCCTTAGCTCTGGAGAGAAGCGAAGCAGACGTTCTACGACATCTTGGTTGGATAAATAAGCGTGGTTAAAGTTACGTCGGGAATGATAGTGCAGGTAATCCAGCTGGCCTTCTTTAGCCATTAATAACTTCCAATAACGCTTTAAAGCGCGGTATTCATGTGTATTTGGCCCGTATTCTTTCATGACCTTAAGTCGGGCACTTTGAAGTGCCCGGTAAGCCTGGACAACAATGTGGAAATGGTCAGCTACGATGATCGCCTTGGGAAATAAATCATGGATGAGATTACGATAAGGCTCAAATAGATCGACGACGACAATCCTAACTGACCAGCGGGCCTTTTTAGAGTAGCGAGAAAGAAAGTAGCTACGCATAAAGCGCGAGTTACGGGATTGGATGATATCGATAGTGCGATGGTTCTGCGGATTCATTAGAATCATGCTCATTTCGCTTTGAGCGAATTTGCCCGACTTAAAATCATCAAAAGCAATCGTTGCCGGTAGCCAGCGACATTGGGCTTAAAAGTATCTTCTAACCCTTCGAGCTGACGCTCAACGGTGTTAACGGAAACATTGTGATGGCTGGCAATGGTCCGCATGGATTCATTATCACTAAGTTCTTGTGCGATATGGTATTTAACGCTGTTCGCAATTCGACAAGCAAATCTAACTCCTTGAATTTGGGCCACTCGAGTAACCCGTTTTGGGCAGTCGGCTGATGGTGGACAAAGGTACTGTTGTTTTTT
>CAMFQH010000079.1:0-6676 GCA_945980025.1 uncultured Lactobacillus sp. | reverse complement strand
AAAAAAATATATTCAAATTTAAAAAACAAATTTGATAGTATCAGTGATCAAATTAAGCTTGAATATTTGAGTACTAATATGTGTCCTGCCGATAGAAAAGAAAGAATTAAAAACGTTCTTAATTTAGTTAAGGAAGGCAAGCGAGTAATTTGTATTTCAACTCCACTAATCGAAGCCGGTGTTGATGCTAGTTTTGAATGTGTATTTAGATCACTTTCTGGTTTGGATTCACTTGTTCAAGCTGCAGGACGATGTAATAGAAATAATGAATTGAAACTCGGAAAAGTTTATTTACTCAATATGGATCCTTCTGAGGAACATATTGCTAAACTTAATGAAGTCAAAACAGGTAAAGATCAAGTGCTTGAATTACTTAGTGAGGGTATAAAAGCCGATGATTTTCTAAATGCAAATGTGATTAAAAAGTATTTTGAAATGTTTTACTCAAAGCTTGCAAGCACAATGTCATATCCAACTAATGGCATTAATCTAGAAAATTATATTGATGGTATTAAGAATGTACATGAACTTGCATATCAGAGTAAAAGAAAAGATGCCTCCAAGTTTGAACAACTCACGCAATTTTCAGGCAGTGAAACAATAGCGAAATACTTTCAAGTTATTAAAAATAATACTAAATCAGTTCTAGCACCGTATGGTGATAAAGGGGAAAAATTAATAGCTGATTTAAACGGAAATCAAGATATCAATAGCTTAATTATGCTAGTTAAAGATGCACAGCCTTACATTGTTAATTTATACGATAACAAATTCAATCAACTATTTGAAGAAGGTGATATATACACACTATGTCAATTAGGAAACGAAGTGATCTATGCTTTTAGACCATATGCATACAACAAATTGGTCTTAGGAGATAGAAAACAAATTGAGAAAAGTATTTTTTAGAAAGGAAGGACAGAATGCTGGATGAAATAATTAAGTCCCCAAGGTTTTCATATAAAGTCTTTGGTGATTGGGCTTTATTCACTGATCCCATTATGAGATTGGGTGGAGAGAAATTTACATATTCAATTCCAACGTATCAAGCTTTAAAAGGTATAACGGAAAGCATATATTGGAAACCAACCATCGTTATTCATATTGATAAAGTTAGAGTAATGAAACCAATTTTAGTTGAGGCAAAGGACATAAGACTCTTTAAATATAGTAATAGTCGATCCTCTGACTTAGCTCGATATACTTATTTAAAAGATGTTGAATATCAGGTTTTAGCTCATTTTGAATTTAATATGAATCGTCTAGATTTAGCTAAGGATAGAAATATAAAGAAACACTTGGCAATAATGAAGCGCTGTATTAAACGTGGCGGTCGTAGAGATGTTTTTTTGGGCACTAGAGAGTGTCAGGGATATGTTGAACCATGCAAATTTGGAGAAGGAGAAGGCTACTACGATAATTCTGATGATCGACTTTTTGGAACAATGTTTCATGGCTTTGATTATCCAGATGAAACTGGTAATTCTATGTTAAAAGCAAGATTGTGGAATGTTGTTATGAAAAAGGGTGTAGTTGATTTTATCAGACCAGAAGACTGTCCAGTTCATAAGCCATTGCATGAACTTCAAGTCAAAAAGTTTAAAAAGGGTGAAAACTTAGAATCTGTAGATCAATTATATAGCCAAATGTTAGAAGGTGATAGTTGATGAATTGGATATCTGATTTGGCCAAAGTATATGACGATAATGAATCTATTGCTGGAAAGGCAGAAACAGTTTCTGTTGGTAAAGAAAAAACGAAGACCGTTACTTTAGTTCCAATTTCGCATATTGCAGTTAATATTCCTATTCAAATTAATTTGGATAAAGATGGAGGATTTAAAGGCGCGGATGTCATCGATGAAAAGGATAATCAACGTACTATTATACCTGCAACTTTAAAGTCAGCATCTCGTTCCAGTGGCAGTGCACCAATGCCGATTGATGATACTTTGAAATACATAGCTAAGGACTATTATCCGGAGATTAGTAATAAGGATAAAGATTCACATTATTATTCTGATTACATTAATCAGTTAAAGGGCTTTGTTGAATATGTTAATAATAAAAATAGTTCAGATAGAGTAAGGCAACAAGTTAATGCGATTTACACGTATGTTAGCCAAAATGATATCTTTGCTGATTTATTGTTTAAAGCACATTTATTTGGTGATGAAATAAAACAAGTAAGTGCGATACCAATGAAGTGGACAGGTAAAGAAGAAAAGCCGGCAGTGTATAAGGCTATTACTGGTGATTTAGACAGAAGTTTTGTTAGATTTAATGTGCGTGGATTAGGGCTGGATCGCAGCTTCGAAGATCCTGACTTATATGAAGCCTGGGGAAAATATTATTTAACTACTCTAAGAAATGATACTGGTGTAGATTATGTGGATTGTAATAATGATGCAATACTAACAGATAATCATCCAAAAGGAATAATTCCATCTGCAAGTAATGCTAAGCTAATCTCAGCAAATGATACAACAAATTATACTTTTAAGGGTCGGCTCTTAAATTCGGACGAAGTTGCTACAATTGGTTATTTAAATTCACAAAAGGCCCATCATGCTCTTAGATGGCTGATTGATAAGCAAGGATTCTCAATAGGTGGCCGCTATTATTTAGCATGGGGACGAAAACAGCAAAATTATATGATTGATAATCAAACTAGTCCTATGTTTAAGATTTTGACGTCGACATATAATACAGATCAAGCGGAATCTTATACAAACGAGAGATTGGCTAAAAGCTATTACAATAGCTTAGTTAAAGGCATTGAACTTAATGGAGATAATCTGGAAGATTTAGTTTATTTAATGCAGATTGATACGTCTACCCCGGGTAGAGCAGATATTGTATCTTATCAAGCATTAGATTTATATCAATATATTCGTAAACTATCAAGTTGGTATGGAAAAATATCACTGTTTATTCAAAATAAAGCAGGTGAATTTGTAGATCCACCTTATAGTTTAAGAACAATTGCAAATATGATTCATGGATCGAAAGCTAATGACGATCTAAAGAAAAATACGATTTCTGAATTAATAAGTGTAATTTTAGGTTCACAAATAGTTCCAAGAGGCATAATTATGCCTCTATATAATAAAGCTATTCGACCTTTAAGTTTTAATCCTAAGGATCCTGAAGCTCGATTTATTGGATGGCAACCAATAGTACGACTTACAAGTAAGTTGCTAAAAACTTGGTATGAAAATGAAGGAATAAAAGCGATGCTAAATGATGAAATAAATGATAGATCCTACCTTTATGGCAGACTTCTTGCAGTTGCAGATGTTTTAGAGGGGGATGCGCTAAAAAATAAAGGGGTTGATAGACCAACAAATGCTCAAAGATACATGTCCGCATTTGCACAACGACCTGCTGATACTTGGAAAACCATTTATATGAATGCTCAACCTTACTTCAAGCAAAGTAAAGGAAATAGAAGAGGACAAATTTTAATTGATCATATTTTTGATAAGTTACAAATTAATGAGGAAAATATTAATCGATTAAATGATCCATTAGATGGAAAATTCTTAATTGGATATAGTCAACAAAAAGTAGATTGGTTTAGAAAAATAAGAGAATATTCGGAAAAAAAGCAAAAAGAGCAAGAAAAGGGAGATAAATAGTCATGGTTTTAAGTAATAAAATTGATTTTAAAGTTTATGTTGCTGTTCATGGTGCTAATCCAAATGGTGATCCATTAAATGGTAATCGTCCTCGCCAAACTAATGATGGTTTTGGTGAAATTTCTGATGTTGCAATTAAACGGAAGATTCGTAATCGTCTTCAAGATATGGGACATAAGATCTTTGTGCAATCTGCCGATAGAACTGACGATGGATTTAAGAGTTTGAAGGATCGTGCAGATAGTGTTGATGCAATAAAGAAGGCTGCCAAAGCTAAAGATGCAGATAAGTACGCAGAGGTTGCTTGCAAAAATTGGATGGATGTTAGAAGTTTTGGTCAAGTATTTGCATTTAAGGGAGATAAGCTTTCTGTTGGGGTACGTGGTCCAGTTTCGATTCAAACCGCTCGTTCAATTTCACCAATCTTTATTAATGAGATGCAAATTACTAAATCAGTGAACTCAACCACTGGCGATAAAAAATCATCTGATACTATGGGGATGAAATATAGCATTGACTTTGCAGTTTATGAATTTGGCGGGAGTATTAACGTACAATTGGCTGAGAAGACCGGCTTTTCTGATGATGATGCAGAATCAATTCATAAAGCTTTAGAGACATTATTTGAAAATGATGAATCATCAGCTCGTCCAGCAGGTAGTATGGAGGTTCTTAGAGTTTACTGGTGGAAGCACAATAGCAAGTTAGGACAACACTCTCCTGCAGAAATGAACCGTGCGGTTGAAATTAAGAATAATAATGAACCCAATGCACCTAGATCACTAGATGATATTGAGTTTATCGATAAAACTCCGGAAGATATGAAAGAAAATGAGCAAATTTATGAAGGTTAATTATGTCCTATGATGAAAAAGATTATTTGATGATCTCAGGTATTCAGCATTTTGTATTTTGCAAAAGGCAATGGGCGTTAGATCATATTGAAAATCAATGGGCAGATAATTATTTAACGGTTTCAGGTAATAGATTACATGAAAAAGCAGACGATCCTTATATTAGTGAAACTAGAGGAAGTAAATTTGTAGTTCGTGCAATGCCAATTCATTCTCAGGAATATGGATTAACTGGTATTTGTGATGTTGTCGAGTTTCAGAAGGATACTAAGGGTGTTCAAGTATTTGGTAAAAAGGGAAAATATCTGCCTATCCTTGTTGAATATAAGCATGGAAAATCTAAAATAGATGATTCTGATCGGTTACAGGTATTAGCAGAAGCAGTTTGTCTCGAAGAGATGCTATTTTGTCACTTAGATTATGGTTATTTATATTATGGAAGAACGCGTCATCGTGAAAAAGTAGAATTTTCTGAAGAATTGCGGACTGAACTTAAAAAGGTTATTAGCGAAATGCATTACTATTGGGAGAAAAAATATACTCCGAAAGTTAAAGTGACGAAAAAATGTAAGTCATGCTCACTTAGAGATATATGTTTGCCGGAATTATTAAAAAGAGAATCGGTAAGTAACTATATCAGTAGGAAGTTAAATCAATGAGACAATTATTGAATACATTATACATTAATACCCCAGATTCATATTTATCCTCTGATGGTAATAATGTAGTTGTTAAGATAAAAAATAATGTAGTCGGAAGATTGCCACTACAAAATTTTGAAGCAATTGTAACTTTTGGCTATTCTGGCGTTAGTCCCAGTTTAATGCAGAAGTGTCTTGAACAAGACATAAGCATTTCATTTCTTTCTAGGACAGGTCGTTTAAAAGGACGTGTGGTTGGTGAACCAACTGGAAATATCTATTTAAGAAAAACGCAATTCTTTAATTCCGAAAATGATGCAGCTTCATTACTTATTGCGAAGAATATGATTATTGGTAAAGTGTATAACCATAGATGGATAATTGAGAGATTCATTCGTGATCATGGGATGCAGATTGATAGGGATAAATTTAAATCTATTTCTGAAAATTTGAAGAATGGTCTTAAAGATTTACAACAAGTTGATACTATTGATAGTTTAAGAGGACTAGAGGGTTCATTAGCCAATCGTTATTTTTCAGTTTTCGATGATATGATAATCAATCAAAAAGATGATTTCTTTTATCATGGGAGAAGTAGAAGGCCGCCACTTGATCGGCTAAATGCTCTATTATCATTTTCTTATTCGTTATTAGCTAATGAATGTGCAGATGCATTAACTACTAATGGGTTGGATCCTTATGAGGGCTTTATGCATGTAGACCGACCTGGTCGAAAATCTTTAGCGCTTGATCTTATGGAAGAACTACGTGGGGTTATTGCCGATAGATTTGTTCTTAGATTAGTTAATAAAAAAGAAATTCATGCTTCTGATTTTGTTTGTAAAGCAGATGGTGCATATTTGTTAACAGATGATGCAAGAAAATCATTTTTAGCAAAATGGCAAGATAATAAAATATCTGAACTAGAACACCCTTTTTTGAAGGAAAAGATAGAATGGGGGCTTGTACCGTTTGCACAAGCTCAACTTCTGGCTAGGTATTTGCGAGGAGATCTTGATGAATACCCACCGTTTATGTGGAAGTAGGTATGCAGCATGATGGTAGTAGTTAGTTACGATATTAATACGGAAAGTAAATCTGGTCAACGAAGGTTACGTCATGTAGCCAAAATATGCTTAGATTATGGACAACGAGTTCAAAATTCCGTTTTTGAATGTAAAGTTAATTCGATGCAATTAGAGTTGATGAAAGAAAGACTACTAGACGAAATCGATGATAGCCAAGATAGTTTGTATTTTTTTAATTTAGGGAAGAATTATAAAAATAGAATTAAGTCATATGGAATTAAAGAGGTTATAAATTTAGAATCGCCTGTAATATTTTGATATCGGTGCGAACTGTATGTGAACATGCTTTTAGTGAAGATTCGCACCAATTTTAAACAGGTGAAAAGTGATCTTTGGATAAAAAATATATTTTTATCAGGGTAAGTTAATTTGAAGCCCAATATTTAGAAATGAATTGAAATCATGATCTAAATATTGCGGTCGCACTCCTTGTGAGTGCGTGGATTGAAATTC
>CAMFQH010000078.1:0-6729 GCA_945980025.1 uncultured Lactobacillus sp. | reverse complement strand
AGTATTTGTTTTAGCAATATGACGCAAATGTGCTATGGATACTCGAGAATGATAGTTCTTTAAGATCATTGCTAAGCATGCAGCACCACAATCTGTTTCATCAATTTGTGGGACATAGATTGATTTGTACCTAAGCGAAATTACCATTTTCTTCTTCCTTCTTAGCCAATATCTCAGTTTTATAATTATATTCAGATAGTAAGTCTTTCATCTTTTGCACACTAGTACGTGAAAAATCCTCAACATCTCCATTAATAAACTGTACACGATGTTGCTTCAAATCAATCGATTCAATATTCTTAGGATTTACTAAGCATGACTGATTTATTTTCTCTAGCATTGGATTTTCTTTAGCATATTGATTAATACTACCTAGGAGTTGCATTTCTCCTGTTGTTAGAATCATCAATAATTTATGTGGAGTAACTGTTGTTGAAATATAAATAATATCATCAATATTAACGTTTCTAGTTTGTCGACCAATCTTATATGAAAAAGTCATCTTCTTCATATAGTTGAACTTATGCAAATTATAAATGGCTACTTCAATTGTCTTCACCATCGTGTGTCTAAGCTTATCTAAATCAGATGTTTTTACAATATAATCGATTGGACCAAGACGTCTTCTAAATGTAATTAAAGATAAATCAGCATGACTAGTAACAAAAATAATCTGTGCACGTTCATCTCGCTTCTTAATTAATGAGGCAAGATCGAAGCCGGTATCATTTTCAGTGTCACCACCTAATTCAACATCTAAGAAATAAATACCACCATCTAATTTATGCTCCTTCAAATAAGTAATAGCATCCATATAATTAGTGGCTGTGGCAATCGAAAATTCTACTTCTTCATCATCTGAGAGAATCATCTCGGCTGCACCAAGAATTTTTTTAGTTTGCTCAATCTGATTCTGATCATCATCACAAATAAAAACTGGATATTTCATTTTTAGTCCTCAATTTCATTTTCATCATCAGGCAAAATTGTTAAATCAAAAGTAAACCAACCATCATCAACGTAATAATTGACAATCATTACATTCTCATATTTATGAGTAATTTCTTTTACATTGGCTAATCCCAATCCCATATGATGCTTTTTAGTGGTAAATTTCTTTTGACTCATTTTATCTGTTGCTATAGTAGCTTCTCTAACTCGATTACGGATTTCAAATTCAAAATTACCATTTTCTTGATAATACATTGCATCAACTCGAGCATTATTAGTACTACCTGTTTCTTTGATTAATGCCATACTTTCCTCAGCTGCATTATCAAATGCAATACCAATAATTCTAACTAAGTCCAAAATATTAACGCTCTTAGGAATTTGATAGATGTTTTGCTCGCAATCAAAACTATAATTTAAATCTAAACTATATAACTTAGACAGTTTAGCAATTGCAATACTTTTTAAATTTTTCTCATGGATATGATTTACACCTTTATATTTTCGAAGAGCTTTCTGATCAAACTGCGTATTAGTATATAGATCGAGTATCTTTACAACTTTCGTAGTGTCGCCCTCTTGAGCACTAACCTTTAAGCTATTTAAAATATTTTGATAGTCATGTTTAAAGCGACGTAGATCATCTTCATTCTTATCAAGATAACTTGAATATTCTTGCAATTGCTGCATTTCAGACTTTAATTTCTGCTGTTTAAGAACAAGTTCTCTATTCTCTGCTTCTTTTGCTTTTCTATCTGCATTTGCTAATTCAAGTTGGAGCCTTTGTTCCTTTTGCTCTTGCTCGGTTAAAAGTTTCTTTTGAATATTAACTGCCGTCGAATAAGCAAATATGGAGAAAATTATCTGAAGTATTAGTAAACTTAAAGACACCTCAAATAATGTCGTCATACGATTATTCTGTAATGCTAACAAATACACAATAGAACTTGATAAATAAATATATAAAATTAATCCAATAAAAATCGAACTATTTCGATCATTTAAGAGCTTACGAATTTTTAAATAATACTTTTGGATTATACATACAACTAAAAAATCTATTAACAAAAAGATAAAAATAATACTACTGAAATTAATATCAAAAATTAGCAGCAATGTTTCAACGCTAATCGTTATAAGAAGATCCAATAACTCAAAAAAAGAAATTAATCCAATGATTAATTTGACTTTCTTTTCTTTCCTCACAAAATACGAAAAAAGAAATACTGAAATTGCTTGAATAACATCTACTAAAAAATCATCTATTTGAGTTAAATCACCGAGAAGAACGCATATTCCGATAAAGATTACTGAAAAAACATAATCTCTTATTCTAAGTTTCCAACCTGACACCCTATAAAAAATATACAAATCGATTATAGGAGAAAATAAAGCCTGAAATAGCATTTTTACTTTAATCCAAAAATTCTCTTCCAATTAAAACGATTTTGTTTTTTATTGACTTTAAAATTTCTAAGGACAAAAAAACTTCCATTCGGATCAGCCACTCCACCAATAAATCCGCCTTTAACTTCAACTAATTCTTTTTCATTTAACTTCTTCATAATTCAAATCTTCCTTTCAACTCTTTAACTTTTTACATTACCAATATTACTATGCATTCAATTTTATACTCAAAGTCGTCATATTCTGTACTATTTTAATCATATTCTGCATTTTTATTTAAAAAGCACCTCCACCAGAACCATTTCCATAACCATACGAATTATTTTTAAAGACGCGGCGTCTAATTTTTGATCTTCCACCAACAACTTTCTTCAAGACTAGAATAGATAGTTTTTGCATAATTTTTCCTCTCTTTTTCTCAAAAAATACTATAGAAAAACATACACCCATTTGGACTCCAAAAAACATTTCATCATATTCTGCCTCATTTCAATCATATTTTGCAAAACATCAAGTTACTCAATATGAGAAGCTTCTTTCAATTTTATTTAAAAGATCACTACTTCGAGTCCTCCATCTTTTCGGTATCATTTTAGCTCATTTGATACCGCTAAATTAATAATGATACCGATTAAATACTAAAAAAGACTGACAATTCATTTTTACGTGGATTATCAGCCTTTTTGATTACTCATGATAAATATCTTGAACCGCCATACCCCAATATGGAATATATTCCATATATCTTTTACTTGCATTCTTATCATATGGTTTTATTAAATACGCTTCTAAACTTGATGCAATTGCCTTAGATACTTGAGAAGCATCTTTATCTGATAAATTAAATGTTTTACGAATTGAAGAGTTACTAATCTTCATGTCATTTACATATTTCAAACTAGCATCCCAGTAAATTGATTCATTCTTTTCAGTAATAGCCAATTCACTAAATGCTTTTTCCTCACGAATAGTTACTTGCGTAGCAGTGGTACCCTTGCTTAAAATTTCGACCGTTGGTAAATGAGCCTCTTCTAATGAATAAACCACTTTATCAATTCCAGTACCACGTGATTCAGTAATATGAAATTTACTTAAGATATTAGCCAATTCAGGATTACGGGATCGAGGTGGGACGTCTAAAAATCTAAGTGGTTCAATCAAAGGAATTCCTGGTGCTGTGCTTGCTGGTAGTATTGATTTATCATGTTTGAATTTTTTAAGACACCATTATATACAAATTTCCAGCACCAAAATCAGAAGATGTCGTCACTGCTATCTTATGCCAGCTAACATTGCCATTCATTGGTTGAGGAACTTGGCTCTGTATCACCTCAGAAAAATCCTTAATTTGATGTAGATTCAACTCATTTTCAAGTGAATCATCAGCTTTTATTTATATCTAAATCATTCCTGCAAATAAACCAACTACATATAAGAAGACACAGCAAACTACTAAATACAAACCGCCCCACTTCACGGTCTCTTTCAGTATTTCGCCTTCATCACCTTCGCGGTTAATTGAGCCAGTCGCCACGGCAATATTTTGCGGCGACAGCATCCCTGCCGTTGCGCCAGTCATGTTCGATGCTACAACCCAGTACTTACTTACACCTAGGTCCATTGCAGCAGACAGTTGTAAATTTCCAAAGAGAACGTTAGCTGAAGTGGCAGAACCAGTTAAGAATGTTCCTAATGCCCCAATAAGTGGTGCAAATAATGGATAAGCTGGCCCTAATAAGCTAACTAAGGCCACTGCTAATGCATCGGTCATTCCTGCATAGACCATTACTTTGGCTAATCCTACAATTGCACAAACCGTAATTGTTGTCTTCCAGACGCTCTTAATTACTTGTCCTAAAATTTGCATCATTTTCTTAAAACTAACGCCCTGAATTGCCCCACCGATTAAAGTAGCGACAAAAAGCAACGTACCTGGAGACGACAACCAGCTAATTGACAAGGTATTCGGATTTTTCCCCGTATAAACAACCAAATTAGTTGTCACCTTATTAAGTAAATTATTAACTGCTGGCACCAATGATGATGCAAAAATAACGAAGATGAAAACTAAGATAAATGGTGAACATGCCTTGAGCATTTCTTTAGTACTTGGTTTTTCTACATCAGGTTCTTCCTCCTCATCATGCCATCTAGTTAATAAAATCGTAACTGCAATTGAACAAAGTGACCCAACGATTGCTGGCAATTCTGCTCCAACAAACTTAGCCGCAATTACTTGCGGGATTGCCATGCCTAAACCTGGCATCAAGGTAATTAGTCCAACGCCTTTAATTGCTTTAATAGAACCTTCCGTTAAAATTACTAGGATAAATGGCACCAGCACAACTAAAACAAATAATTGCAAGGTCACGATGAAGGATAATTATTCTTGCTTTAACCCAGTCACTTCACCCAAGGTAATGATCGGCAAGCCAATTGCACCAAAAGCTGTGGCCGTGGTATTAGCAATCAGACTGATTACTGATGCTCTAATTGGCTCCAAGCCAAAGGCAATCAAAATCCCAGCGGCAATCGCCACCGCGGTTCCAAAACCAGCAATTGATTCCAAAAAGCCACCAAAGCCCCAAGCGATAATCAAAACAATAATCCGCTTGTCTGTTGAAATCGTCGCCAGCATATCTTGAATGGTCTTCATACCACCTGATTCGGTAGTAACATTATACGCAAATAAGGCCATCACAATTACGAACATGATCGGCCAAATGCCCATGATAATTCCTTCCAGTGCGCCAGTCATCGTATCTAACACTGGCAACTTAAAACTAAAGATCGCTAATGCCATGGTTAAAGTCAGCCCAATCACACAAGCACGTGCAGCTGGCATTCTCATTACGCCCAATGAGATGATTAACCAAATAATTGGCAACAACGCGATCGCGAATCTAATCCACATCAAAAGTCTCCATCATTAAAAGTATCTCTTTAGCACAGTTGAACTTCGTCACGCCCAAATCATGTTGACTTACAACTCTATTGACCACCCAGAAACTACTTACTTTGGTTTGTCAGTTTCATGGCAAGAACGTAACAAGGATGGTCATCAAGAACACTCAGACCACTTCATTATTTACTAATCCACTTCTAATAAGCATAAAAAATCTAGTTAGTTTTTTGCTAACTAGATTTTTTATGTTTCTGTGACCTTATTTGATTAATTATTAATAGCTTTAATAAACTTGTTCTTAGAATTGCGATCTCAGCATCCCTATATTAGATATTTACGATTTATGCGAGTTAAAGTACAAATTTTATAATTTCTATAAAAAGACGGACTGTTTTTGCAAGTTGTATTTCCTACTCAGAAAAATTGAATCTAGCTGTAAATGTAAGTATTGAAACTCTCGTTTTTATTGAACTTGAACTGATTAAGCAAAATAGAAGCAGCCCAATCTGTATCATCTGCTTCAAAAAAATTTCATCAAAATTAGAAAAGATCTCATTTAATACAGTCTGAATAAATGGTTGATAGCTTTGGCGATTCAATGAACAAACATAAGCGATTTCATTGTTTTCAGTAAATACTAGATTTTCGATTCTATTGTTTCTATTTAAACTATAAAAACCTGTTTTTGTTGGTGCGTCTTTAATAAAAGTAGAACGATTAACTGTTAGCGGGGCTACATTAGCATGTGTGTCTTTATAATATTGATAAAGTAAATCACAACACTCAAGATACCTTGAATTCGCTTGCGTAAACGGATATATTACCGAAACGGTATTCACTGGATATTTAAGGTCTTTTTTAGTAAAGATTGGTGTAAAGCAACGCCGCTTACATTTAAAGCCATTTCGTATCAATAACTGGATTAAATCTTTGTTTTCAGACTCGGTCAAAACTGCTAATGACTTTTCTTCCCGTTGACGAATAACAGAAAAAGGTAAATCAATGGCGTAAGTTTCAAGTTTAATATTTAGGTAAGTACATGTATCATGATAAATATTATGATAGGTCTTAAGAGTGCCTAGGTCTTTTTCCTTCTGATAGATTGTATAAGTTTGGGGATCAGTTTTTGAAATCCTGATAGTCATTTCTCTTTGCCTTTCTTCAACTGATGATAGCAACTTAACCTCACTTAATTACAATTATTACTTATCTTCTAATTCTTTCATGAGTTCCTTGTACTTTTTATAGAAATCATCCATAAATTCATGCAATGTAGGATCGATATTATTATCAATCTTAGACATTCTCAATAAACCTCCTAATATCTTTTTATGTAACCATAGCATGGAGTATAGAAGATTACAATCGAGAAGAAATAATTACTAGAGCAAACACCTTTATAAAAATTTTCAAAGTCCACAAACTAGCGTTAGCGGACTTTGAAAATTAGTGTAAAATAGACTTAA
>CAMFQH010000077.1:0-6731 GCA_945980025.1 uncultured Lactobacillus sp. | reverse complement strand
CGGGCCTTATAATCAATGTTTGCTTGCCAATACCAGCTATAAAAAATATAGCCAACTAGCAAGATATCAAAAGCAATATATAAAAGTGACATAATTTACCTTCTAAAATTATTTATTAACGTTAAAAATCTTACACTAATTATAACAAATACCACTTTTTCTCTCAGCATTCTATAATTGACTTAGCTGAAAATTAATAATAGTAGGAGGTTTTATTATGAATTTAGATAAGCAAATTGCTGCTCTTCAAGCTGATCTTAATGCGGCTAGACACGTTACCTATTTAACCGGAGCAGGTGTTTCAACTCCGTCTCATATCCCTGACTATCGCTCAAAAAATGGAATTTATAATGGCATTTCGGAAAGCCCAGAACAAATTTTAAGTGAAGAAACTCTTTTTCACCAACCAGCTAAATTCCATCACTTCGTAATGGAAAATATGTATTTTCCAGATGCAAAACCTAATATTATTCATCAAAAGATTGCTGCTAGTTGCAATAAAAATGGAACCTTAATTACTCAAAATGTAGATGGTTTAGATAAAAAAGCCGGCAATAAACACGTCATAGAATTTCACGGTAATCTTTATAATATCTACTGTACTAAATGTCATGAAAAAATTTCATATGACAACTATAAAAAATCATATTTTCATGAAAAAGATCAAGGAATTATTCGCCCAGGGATTATTTTATATGGTGAACCAATTAACGAAAAAGTACTCACAAAATCTGTTGAAAAGATTCATGATAGCGATTTAGTTATTATTGCCGGAACAAGTTTTGTTGTTTATCCTTTTGCTCAACTTCTCGCCTATCGGCAAGCTAATGCAAAAATTTGGGTAGTTAATAATACTCCTGTACCAGCTCCCAAAGAAGTTTCAACAATTATTGCTACTGCTGAAAAAGTATTTGACAAATTATATATATAACCGCTATTATCTTAACTAACATTTTATTTAATTTGTTTCCCTCCTCCTTATGTTATTTTTTGTTGTACAATATAAGGTACAGTTAATATATTAATTAAAAGAAAGGTTAGGATTAAATGCCACTTGCCCAAGCAAAAGTTTTCTATTATGATTTTGTTGAAATTAAACCATGGATCTATGAACTAGTCATCAGCAACTTGGGATTAGCATTTGTTGGATCAAAGAATAGTAACATTGAAGCATCCATTTTGGGATTCTATCCTAATCATATTTTGATTCAAGACTCAAAAAAACTTGCTCCTTATGTTCAACAATTAAAAGAATACTTTGCTGGGAAGCGCCGTTCTTTTACTGTTCCAATTGATTATTCAAGTTTTGGGACGCCATTTCAAAATAAGGTTGTAAAAATGATTGAAAATATTCCATATGGGACTACTATTTCCTATCGTGACCTAGCAGCTTCCATCAATGGTTCCACTTCAGTTCGATCAGTTGCCCATGCAGTAGCTTTAAACCCATCTTTAATTTTTATCCCAAGTCATCGTGTCGTTTTAGCTCCAGATAAGGTAGGAAGTTATAGAATGGGAGAGAAAGAAAAACAACGTTTAATAAATCTCGAAGAAGGCTATTTAAATGCAGCTAATTAAACTTTATCAACCTTTTTTTGATGCTAATAATTGGGCTCACGTCTTAACTAGTGGTCAAGATTGGATGATGATTCTTACCCTAATTTTGATGGAATGCTTACTTTCCGTTGATAATGCCGTTGTCTTGGCCGCTCAAACCCAAGTATTGCCTACTAAAGATGAACAAAGAAAATCCCTAGTTTATGGTTTATGGGGAGCCTATTTATTTCGTTTCATTGTAATCGGAATTGGTACTTACTTAATTAATTTCTGGGAAATTAAGTTATTAGGGGGCCTATATTTACTTTACCTAGTTTACAAATACTTCTATGACGTTCGGCACCCTGAACTAGTTGCTAAAAAAGAAGAGGCTAAGAAAGAAAATCATAAGAAAAAGAACTCCAAAAAAAGAAAGCACCATCTTTCCTTATTTTGGAGAACTGTAATCTCAATTGAGTCAATGGATATTGTTTTCTCAATTGATTCGGTTTTAGCTGCCTTAGCCATGTCAAATAATCCAGTAGTAGTTCTGGTTGGTGGAATGATTGGAATTTTATGCATGCGTGGCGTAGCCGAAGTTATTATTAAGTTAATGGAAATTATTCCAGAGCTTCAAACTATGGCCTATGTCTTAATCTCAATTATTGCGATTAAATTGCTTATTTCATTACCACCATTAAACTTTAAATTACCTGATGCAATCTTTGCTGGTATTGTATTTGGTACGGTTATTTTAACAATTATTTTTCACTATGTACGACAAAATGTACATGGCAAGAAAATGCCTTAACTTAATTGCTGATCAATAAATTCCTTAAGTACAACTGCTTGGTTGTACTTTTTATTTTTAGCTCCATATAAGAAAAGAACATTTTCTTTGGCTAGTTTTTCTTTTACATTTTTAATAAAAGCTGGTGTTGCTGGATTAGCTTTCAATTGCGCTATATACTTAGACTTGAACTCAGGATATTTATTGTCTTCGTGATTAAACCATTTTCTCAATTCATTAGTCGGCCCGATTTCTTTATCCCATTCATCTAAATGAGCCTTTACCTTGCTCATTCCTCTAGGCCATAAACGATCTACTAAAATTCGATAGCCAGCTGGTTGCTCATGGTCATATATTCTAACTACTTTTATTTCATTCATGGTTAAATTCCTCACTCTCTGTTAGTATTTATCTTCAATTATGAGTGTACAACTTTTTTAGAAAGAAAAATTAATATGAATTACACAGAATTTTTCACTAATCGTTCTACAAGTGAAATCAGTAAAGACCTACTAGGTAGAACCTTATCTTACAATAACGGAAAAGAAATTCTATCGGGTACTATTGTTGAAGCAGAAGCCTATGTCGGTGTAAAAGACCGAGCTGCTCATTCTTATGGCGGCAGACGTAGTCCCGCAAATGAGGGCTTATATCGTCCGGGTGGCAGTTTATATATCTATTCCCAAAGGCAATATTTTTTCTTTGACGTTTCTTGTCAAGAAGAAGGTGAACCGCAAGGAGTATTAATCAGAGCTATCGATCCTCTAACAGGAATTGACACGATGATTAAAAACCGTAGCGGTAAAACGGGGCCGCTTTTGACTAATGGACCTGGAAAAATGATGCAAGCCTTAGGGATTACCAGTCGTAAATGGGATTTGGTTGATTTGGCCGATTCGCCTTTTGATATTGATATCGATCACAAACGCGAAATAGAAGAAATTGTTGCCCTTCCAAGAGTAGGAATTAATCAATCAGATCCTGAATGGGCTCAGAAGAAATTAAGATTCATCGTTAGCGGTAATCCTTATGTTTCAGACATTAAGAAAAAAGATATCAAAAAAAATCATGGATTTATTTGACAAAAGATTAAAAATCGTTTAATCTTTTCATCAGTTAAATAAATCCCCAATGCAATAGAGGTTGCGATAATCACAGAATTTACTTGAGTACGCGAATACAGTGAGAGTATATTTTAGGATTACCGCCGAAATAAATTTTCTTTCGTGAAGTTAATTTGTTGGGATGTAAGAGAATATCTTACATACTGTCCTGGTCGTCCCCAGGGAGCGCTATATGATTTGGTTTAATTACTGATGATTTTCAAACCTCGTTGTTTTTGGTAAACAACGAGGCTTTTTATTTACGCTTTTATTGTATTGGCTTTATTTGAGATAATTTTTGGAGGTATTTCAAAGTGAAGTCAAAAATAAGATGGTTTGGTGCTTTATTAGCCCTAATTTTAAGTTTAGTTATCGGTTTTAGCTTTAATTCTAATCAAACCGAAGCGGCTAAAAAAGAAGCACCCCTAAAAATCGGTATGGAAGCTAACTATCCACCATACAATTGGACTCAAACAACTGATGCAAATGGTGCGGTTCCAATTGATGGATCTAAGCAATATGCAAACGGATATGATGTCCAAATTGCAAAAATCATTGGTAAAAAGCTTCATCGTAAAGTAGTAGTAGAAAAAACCGAATGGGATGGATTATTACCAGCCTTAACTTCTGGAAAGATTGATTTAATTATCGCTGGTATGTCCCCTACTGCTGAACGTAGAAAGGCTATCAATTTCTCTGAACCTTATAGAAAAGGTACTTTCGTAGTAATTACCAACAAAGATGGGAAATTTGCTCAAGCAAAAGGCTTAAATGACTTTAAGGGAGCTAAATTAACTGCTCAACAAGGTACTCTTCACTACGACTTAATCAAGCAATTACATGGTGCTAAGCGTGAACCTGCAATGAGAAGCTTTTCTGCAATGCGTCAAAGTTTACAATCAGGTACTATTGACGGTTATGTTGCTGAAGATATTGAATATCAAAGTTACAAGACTGTTAACCCTAACATTGTTGCCGTCAACCTTAACAAGATGCAAGGTTTCCACATTCCTTACGAAGACTCAATTACTTCAATTGGTGTTAAGAAAGGTAACACTGAATTATTAGATCAAGTTAACAGTATCTTAAAAGGTATTTCTAATAAAAAGCGTGACCAATTAATGGCCCAAGCTGTTAAGGAACAACCTCAAGCAGGTGGCAGTAAGAAGGAAAATTGGTTTATGTCAATTATGCGTCGCTACGGTTCAATGATCCTTGGCGGTGTTGGTATGACTCTTCTTTTAGCCCTAGTTGGTACTATCGCTGGTTTCTTCATTGGTTTACTTGTTGGTATTGTTAGAACCATCCCAACTCCTAAGTCTACTGGTAAAAGATGGGGCTTAAAGATTGTTAACTGGCTTTTAGCAGTTTATATCGAAGTATTCCGTGGAACTCCTATGATGGTTCAAGCAGCTGTTATTTACTACGGAATTGCTCAATTATGGCACCTTAACTTAAACCGTACCGTAGCTGCCTTAGTTATTGTTTCAATTAACACAGGTGCTTACCTAGCCGAAGTTATCCGTGGTGGTATTAACGCAACTCCTAAGGGACAATTTGAAGCAGCTTCTGCTCTTGGTATGACCCACTCTCAACAAATGTGGCACATTATTTTACCTCAAGCAATTAGAAACTCTTTGCCATCAATTACTAATGAATTTATTGTTAACATTAAGGATACTTCAGTATTAAGTATTATTTCAGTTTCAGAATTGTTCTTTGTTGGTACAACCGTTGCCAGTCAAACCTTCGAATTCTTCCAAACTTACTTCATTATTTCAATGATCTACTTAATCTTGACATTCTCAATTACTAGAATATTTAATTTTATTGAAAGAAAACTTGAAGGTCCAAAGAACTACAACTTAATGGCTAATCAATTACAAGTAGAAGATCCAAAGGAGACTGGATTTGAACATGAACAATAATAACGAAGAAAACATTTTACAAGTACAACATTTACAAAAGAAATATGGTGATCATACAGTATTAAAAGATATTTCTTTTAATATTAATAAAGGAGAAGTAATGACCATTATTGGTCCATCTGGTGGTGGTAAATCAACCATGCTAAGATGTATTAATCTTCTTGAAGAACCAAGTAATGGAAAAATTCTCTTCCATGGAGAAAACATTCTTGATCCTCATTTTAATCGTAATACCTTCCGTTCTAAGGTCGGAATGGTATTTCAGCAATTCAACTTGTTTAACAACAAGAATGTCCTTCAAAACTGTATGATTGGTCAAGAAATGGTTCTTGGTCGCTCCAAAGAAGAAGCTAAAAAAGTTGCTATTGAAAACTTGAAGAAAGTTGGAATGGATCCATTTCTTACTGCTAAACCTCAACAATTATCTGGTGGTCAACAACAACGTGTAGCAATTGCTCGGGCAATTTCTATGGATCCAGAAGTTCTGCTCTTTGATGAACCTACTAGTGCCCTTGACCCAGAAATGGTTGGTGAAGTACTTAACACCATGCAATTACTGGCTAAGACCGGATTGACAATGGTAATTGTTACTCACGAAATGGGATTCGCTCGTGATGTATCTGATCAAGTTGTCTTCATGAGTGATGGGGTTATTACTGAACAAGGAACACCACAACAGATCTTTAACGATCCACAAGAAGAAAAAACTAAGAAATTTCTACGTAACTTCAGAAATAATGAACTTTAAGCAAAATAATATAGAATTTGCTTTTCCCCTATAAATTATAAAAAGGCTGATACTCTTTGTTATAAACATTGAGCTATCAGCCTTTTCATTAGTCCGTTGTTATCTACCTATTTATTTTTAGTATCTTTTCTTTTAACAAAGTATAAATTATTGAAATCATGATTTCTAGGATTCATACTATTCCCGAAAAGAGCGAAAGGTCCCAATATACTAATTGAGACTTTATTAAATGTAAAAGAAAGGAAAATACATAATGTTTGATTTTGTATTTTGGGTTTTAGTAATCTGGTTTATTATAAATGTTATTTGGATGTGGTTTGTATTAAACAAACAATCATATCAAAAATCCTTTGCCTGGATTAATGTAGCAGCAGTGATTATTGGTTTTTGGGTTTACTACGGTACTGGTGCTCACTCCGGTGGATTAGCTGATTGTTTCTTATGGCTAAATTGGCTTAACGTAGTTTTAGCTTGCCTTCAATTCTACTTCGGCTACCGCAAACTTAACAGTACTAATTAAGCTCTCAAAAAATACTTTAATCATCTAAAAAGCTAGTATTCCACTATCAGTGTTATACTAGCCTTTTGTATTTATTAGAATTAAATAATTTCGCTATTTTCTCGCT
>CAMFQH010000076.1:0-6858 GCA_945980025.1 uncultured Lactobacillus sp. | reverse complement strand
GTGATCCTGAAGCTTCGGCATCTGTAAGAGATATAAAGTAGCTTTCTCCACGTAAGTGGAGGTTCTAAGGATAAGTCGTCTAACGGGCAAGACAGGTTTTAATAAGCAAGATATGGGTCCAATTCCCGTCGTCCTCAATATTTGAATAAAGTAAAAGCTCTTAGTTGTAGGAAACTAAGGGCTCTTTATCATTAAACTAAATGAAAACAAATGACGAAATTTATAGGTTAATGACGATTATTCTGTGTAAATGTAGTGATATGATAAATGCAGGGAAGGAGTAAGGGATGGCATAAAACAGACGATGGTAAGTAATTTCTTCTATCGTATATTTATATGAAATTATGTAAATAAAATTTTTTAAAATAAAATGCAAAAGGCCACCCAAGAAGGTCTTTCATCCTTCTAAGTGGCTTTTTTACTACATATCTTTTGCAGATTTCGTCAAATCATTCTTATCTGAAATCCAAGTAAACAATGGCAAATCAATATGACCATTTTCGTCAATTAAATTCATTACTTTTCCCATAAAGAATTCCTGCCAATGCTTATCTGGTTGTACACCGGGATGACCTAATTGAGGAACTAGCCATCCTTCACTCAATGGCTTGATTGGATTAAGACCTACACCATCCCAATAGTATAGTTTGAAAAATCAAAACTGCCTTCGACTACTTTCCATTTAGGATTTTTCATTAGTTCAGGTTGCAATTTATTTAACATTTCAGGCGGAATTTTACCCTCAGTAATTGCCATTCTGCCCTTAATTGGGCCATTTTTCTTTTAAGTGCCTTGCATAAATAATTTTTGCCCAAATTGATCAAATTTCTTCTCTTCTTTTAACATAGTTAATTAATCAACTTCCTTTAATATGCTTAAGCTTTATTATACTGAATTTTATCAATGAAAAAAGCTTTCAAGATTCAATTAAACCTCTTAAACATACATCTATAATCTAAATAGCTTAGTCACGCCCTTAGATTTTACAGTCTCGAATTCTACAAGCGGGAACGTTTTGTAATTCAAGATGTAGACATTGATAATGAAATAGGACAAAAATAATTTTTAATGGTTTGGCGGAAATAAACAGATAAGGATAGGAGATTTGTAATGCAAAAATATACTAGATTAGCTAAAAAAGATGATTTATCAGAGATTATGAGAATTATTGCTGATGCCAAAGATTTTTTAAAAGCATCCGGTAGCCCGCAATGGCAAAACGGTTATCCCAATGAATCAGTTATTATGGATGATATTGAGAAACAAAATGGCTATGTTTCTATTGCTGGAGATAAGGTTGCTGGCTTTGCGGCAGCAATTGCAGGAAGTGAACCCACTTATCAAACAATCGATGGTAGTTGGAGCAATGATAATGATCCTTATTGTACAATTCATCGGATCTGTTTTAGTTCCAACTTTCAGGGTCAAGGTTTAGCCAAAATCTTTATGTCAAATATTATCAGCTTGCAGTATGCTGCAGGAATTAGAAACTTCCGGATTGATACACATTGCTTAAATGTTCCAATGCAAACTCTAGTTGAACATAATGGTTTCAGTTATCGCGGAATTATTCAGTGTAATGATAAAGAAGATCCAGATCGCTTGGCTTATGAGTTAAATTTGTAAAAAAAGACACTGCGCTAACTCTTTTAGTTCTTTATGAAATTTGTTAATGAAGTGTAAATTATAAGAATCGTTAATATACAGCTCGTTCTTTTTATTTAATCCTCTTTCTCTCAATCTTATTCAGCAAGTATTGGGAGAAAGGGGATAAAACAAGGTGGGGGGTTAAGTATGAAAAAGAAAATTATAAAAGTCGCTGGTGTGGCAATTATTGATCAAAAAAAGAGTTGCGTGTTAGTGGGGAAAAGAAATTCAGATCGAGTACTAGGAAATTCATAGGAGACTATTGGCCTCCACATATTTTTTAATAAACCGAAGGTATTTCGGGCACTGAATGATATAGACAATGTCGAGACAAGAATTTAAAAAAATGCTGATATCCATTCAAATTTAGGCTTCAGGAAAATATGCTACCAAACATAAATAGTTAGCAACATATCCTGCTAGTGGACATCGCTTTAGTTTTAGTAATTATTGGTTACATATTTTTCAAAATACTTCAGCTGGTGATATTGAGGCAAGTAAATATAAAGGCTTTCCGGTTCTCAGATTTACTACAGCTTTTGATGAAGATTATTTTAGAAAAAAAGTAAAATTCATAGAGATTAAGAAATGGGGTTTATGCAAGAGAGCATGAATCCCACTTCTTATCAAAAAATGAAAACGTAGGATCTCACTACGTTATACTTTAAGTGTTGAACTCAAAACAAAGGAGATCCTACATCTATGAAAAGTATAGAATAAATCGAAACTGAAAATGAAACTAAATCATTAATTTCTTCATTTTTAAATTAATCGGTTTACCTGATTTCAGCCCTCAAAAAGATTACTTTTACCGTTTCATCTAAAAACCAATGAGCTGATTAATAGTTTCATTGTACAATTGCCTTATTGCATTCAAAGCAAGCTAAAAGAAACAGCTAAAAAGCTAATTTAGGTATAAAAAACCAGAACCCATAAGGGTTCTGGTTAGTTTTAATTCTTTCAAACTTTAGTTAAGCGGACATGCATGGTAGACACGTCTAGTCGGCCTCACCGGATGATCCAGCACCACAATTAAGCATATTGCATTGATAAATTAATCAGTTGAAAGGATCAAATAAGACTATGCACTTGGTTATTTAACTCTTACGAGTTTAACTGAACTTTTTTCTAGATAATTACATAAAGTTAACCGCTTTAATATATCTGTTATTACCAACAATGTAATATTTTATACCTTTAATTACAACTGGTGAACCGTAAGTTTTAACTTTTTTACCTTTTCTGATAAGACTATTTTTAATATGCTTACCAATATGATTGTAAACAAAGGCATTTCTACGTAATCTTCTTACAAATGCATCAATGTTAGCAGCCTTAATATATTTATCATTATCTAACTGATAATATCTCTTATTATTGATAAATTTTATCTTGCCAACTTTTAGCACAGAACCAGCCTTTAAAATTATTTTAACAATATGCTTACCAGTATCATTGTAAACAAAGGCATTATGCATTAAAATTTTTGTCTTAAAAACAATTGGTTGAATATTTTCACTTGCTTTTTTAATAATAGAACTATTATCATCAGTCGAAATACTTGGAATTCCTTGATCATTAATATCGATCGAAGAAGAATTATCACTATTTTTTGTTGGTGTTTTGACATACAAGTTTTGAAAATCAACCGTGCCATCCCATAAACCTAAACCAATATAAGCATCATTGAAACCAGGATCAACTTTATTAAAAGTGTAATCCATTACAGTCTTACCATCGACTGTAACCTTAACAGTTTTCTGTGTCTTATGAATTGCGACATGGTGAAGTTTGCCATCATTTAAAGCAGCTGGTAAATCGGTAGTAGTAATTGTATCTCCATAGAAACGGAAGAGACGTAAGGTCTTATCACCACCAAGTTGGAGTGAATATGCACCATTTGGATCTTCATTGGCTGATGCAAAGAAGATGTTTACTAAACCTTTTTGGTATTTAACATCAAGATTTATATCATATTCTGATGATGGAATCTTAGTGGGACTCATAATATAATCATTTGAACTTACATTCTCGTCATGCAAGTCTTTATCATTTATATACCAATCTCCAGATAATGGTTTCAAGTTTTTAATATTAGTCTTGAAGTTATTCTTTAAAATTGTAATTTTATATGTCTTAGATAAAGAAGGATCTTCATGTGATTTAACTGTAACAGTCAAAGTTCCAGTTTTTTTGGCAACAATCTTCAAAGAATTTGATTCTGGATCTTTTGTGATACTTGCCAAACTTTCATCATTAACTGACCAATCTAGGGCTTGAGAAACATTGCCAGGCATGACATAAGCAGTTAATGTAGTTGAATCACCAACGTTTAAGCGAACTTCTTTTGGTGAAACTTGGACAATTTCTAAAGGTTTATTTACTTTTTGCTTATCTGTCCAAACGCTCTTCATTGGGTAAAGAGTAATATCAGCTTTAGAATCTCCACCTTCAGAAACAACTTGCAAGCCTAAACTTTGAGGTGCTGGAAAAATTTGATTTGCACCAAGTACCGTATCACCTTTAGTAAATGCTTCGACACTAGCACGGTCAACATATAAATGTAAGCTGATACTGCCATCTGCATTGCGAGTAACTGGTTGTTCATTAAGCTCACTAAATTTATTGTTAATTTGAACTCCTGATTTACTACGGTCAATATAGATCTTATTTGTGGTTAAATCATAAATAACTTTTGTAGCTTGACCTTTACCTACACGAACATTAAAGCCAACTTTAGTAGTAGATTTAGATGGTCTAAAGGTAGAAACAATTTCGTATGAATCGCCTTTAAAGTTCTTAAATAAGTCGTTATTTGGTGTTACAGTAACATCTTTATATTCAACTTTATGAGCATTATCTCGTAAAGCTTCATAGGCTTTAATTGGTGTTTGAGTTAGAAGATATTTGTCCCCATCTTTGACTAAACCAACTTTTAAGTTAAGGTTATATGTTCCGTTAAAGCTTTGACCAACAGTATTACCGACAAGGTTACAATAATCCCAATTGTTCATCCAATTTTCTTCGATAATATCAGGTAAAGTTGGATCTTTTTCCGTGCCAAAACTGTGTTGGTAGTAAGTCATTGCAGCATAAGAATCTTTACCAAAATTCATAATGCCGTCTTGATCTTTATAAGCTTCATCTGGAATAAAACTCCACTTGCCATTAATTTCCTTAAAATCACCAATCTTGTAGAAACGTCCGCCACGTGATAGAACCCACTTAAGTTGGCCATCATTTGCTCTTATTGGATAAAGATCTGGACATTCAGTGTTAATATTTGAATATTCAGATTCAACTTGCCAATTTTGTAAATTTGTTGATGAATAAATTCTTAGTGGACCACCAGCAAGTACCATGAACCATTTATCATTCCAGCGGAAGACTTTTGGATCACGGAAATCTTGGACTTGTAATGGATCTTTTTGCCAATCAGCTACTAAATTAGGAAGTTTGTTCCAAGTCTTACCTTCATCTCTACTGTAAGCAAGTTCAATTCTTTGACCATTACCATCGGTAGTGACTAAGGCAACAAGTCCACCTTTATCATTGTCAAACAAGCCAGAAGTGTTTCCCTTATCAACAACGATTGAACCTGAGAACATTGCACCATTTGCATCAGGATACAAAGCAATTGGTTCATTCTTCCAATGGATTAGATCTTTACTTGTAGCGTGTGCCCAGTGCATTGGACCCCAAATAGTATCATCGTAGAATTGATAGAACATATGATACTTACCATTAAAGTAAACTAAACCGTTTGGATCATTGCTCCAGCCCTCTTTAACTGAAAAATGGTATTGATCACGATAAAGTTCATTATAATAATTTTCATTTGGATGAAGACGGTGAACATTAATCCGGTAGACAGATTCAACCTTAGTACCATCTGAAGCAGTTACTTCACTGACCACTGTTAAGTAATTTGCTCCAACCTGAACTGGAATATTCTTTAAATCAGTGTATGCATTATTATTAAGATCATAAGCAACTACTTTAGCCTTAGGAGAATCAGTTTTAACCTTCAAATTAACAGTTGAAGCATCGTTATCTACGTACTGAATATAAATTGGTTGTTCAGGTGAAAACTGACCTTTCTCCTCAACCTTACCCTTATCTGAAGTAACAGTGATATCCGATACTAAAGGAGTAAATGATTGATCAAGCTTTGTATATTTAACATTCTTAAAAATGACATTACTGTTCCAATTGAGTAAACCAAAGTAGCCATTGTTTGTTACTGAAGGCTGACCTTTATCACCCTTTTGAAGAGTATAATCACCATTACTTGCCACTAAAACATCATTAACAAAGTATTCAAGCCAATGACCATTAGCAACGACTTTTAAGTTATAAGTGTTGTCAGCAGTTTGCTTAACATCACGTTCATCGATTAATTGATAATCCTTGTTGTCATGCCAGCGCCAGAATTTAGCCTTATGGCTAGAGGCATCAACATTTACAGCATAACCATCTTTATTATTAGGATCATTATTACCCCTGAAAGTTATTGCAGCGGCACCTTGATTGGTTTGGAAGACGACATCTGCAGAATACATAAAGTTATCTCCCTTAACCTTAGTATATGCAAAGCTGTCACCTTGACCTCTGGCATCACTATGAATGCCATCTTTTTGTTCAGACCACTTACCGTTTTGTGAGAAAGTAAAGTCCTTTAATGTCTTTACTTCTCCAGCTTTAGTGGAAGATTCTGGTTCTTGTGATTGATTCTTGAAGCTTTTTTGCGTATTAGTATTTTGTAAGTCTGTTGATGTAGATTGAGTAGACGTATCTTCAGTTTTTCCATTAGTATTTTGTAAGTCTGTTGATGTAGATTGAGTAGACGTATCTTCAGTTTTTCCATTAGTATTTTGTAAGTCTGTTGATGTAGATTGAGTAGATGTATCTTCAGTTTTCCCATTAGCATTTTTGTTGTGTTGTTGTGCGCTGGCGGAAATGTCAGAATTCTGCTTGATTAATTCAGCAGATTTATTTTTTTGCTCAATATTAACTGGCGACTGCGTATCTGCTTTAACATTACCATTTGATGTTAAACATAAGCTGAGCAATGTTGCTGCAGCAAGGGATGTTACTAAACCGTAATTATTAAATTTATGACTCATAAATACCTCCTAGTTGATAAAATTATAAAATATGAGTTTTGTAAGTGCTTTCATAGATCGCTGCAGTTTTCATTATATAAAAAAC
>CAMFQH010000075.1:0-6876 GCA_945980025.1 uncultured Lactobacillus sp. | reverse complement strand
AATTCTTTTCTTTAAAAATACGATTTAACTCTAACATGAATTGCTTGCCAGCTTGGCTGCCGTAGCCACCCAATGCCAAATATTTCTGCGCCTGCTTATGCGCCCAATCAATTACTTCAACATTGCCAGCTCTTTTAATCAAATTAGAATCTTCAATCTCACTAGCAATCTTCATCAAAGTATCAAGTAAACGTACATTTAAATTGCCTTGAGTTTGAGAGAGAAATGGCAAAGCTACATCCCTTACCAATGGATAACCTGCCTCAGCTTCCGCTCTAACGCCGCCTTTGCCATATTGCAAAAATTGTCTTTCTCCAGCAGTCTCGCTTTTCTTTCCCAAATCATGCTTAACCAAGCCTTGGGTCATCGCTTGAATAACTTCAAATTCATTACTACCTTTTTTTTGACAATAACTACTTGCACAAACAAACAAGCCTAAAGAAAAAACTGCACCTTTATGTGTATTTACATTATTTGTAGCTGTAAACATTGCTTTTTCTGCATGAATTCCTGCCTGTCGCAACAATTTAAACATTTGCCTTAAATCTTGTCCATCAAAATTAAAACCAATTTTAGCAGCCTGCTTAAAATATTCTTCCAAGCTTAGGCTACTATCAATGAACATATAGACATTCATATCAGGATGAGAACTCACATCGACTGGATCTACCAACCCCGGCTTGGGATTGGTAACTACTTCATAAAGCAATGCTTTTAGCGCATTTTGCGCAATTTCTTCTACTGACATTTTGTTCTTTCTAATTACTTAAATAATGATTAACCAACAAAAAATGACGCAAAATCTGATTAAACCGATCTGGTACCTCTGCCATAATATCATGACCGCAATTATCGACCAAGGCAGCCTTAATGGAACTATTCGCCTCGATCATCCATTTAGTAAAATCCGAATTATAATATGGACTTTGTACGGCCGCAATTACATCGACAGGCACGTTGCTACTCTTTACAACTTCGCGCCAATCATAAGTAATATGCTCACACAGCAAATCAAAATTATCAGCTCTACTGAAGGGATGCTCGATCCTTGCTTTGTTTAGAGCAAAAGCAACTTTATCGCTTAATCCATTAAGTGTCTCATGTACTTGTGGCTCTTTTTTTGCCTCTTCTACATAATTATTCGGCGTATAATTCATGAAACCATATTGCCAATTAGCTGTGTTTAACATATATGGCGTTTGATCAACAACTACTACCAGTTTAGCCAATTCAGGTGCTGTTTTGATTAAATCATAAAGCAAACTACTACCCATTGAGTGTCCGATGAAAGCTACCTCATTAATATCTAAATAATGAACCAATTCAATCAAATCATCAGTCAGACGCTGCAAAGTATGACCTTTTTCAGTTCTTTGACTCTGACCAAAATTACGATGATCATATGTGATCACCTGATAGCCCATCTTAGCAAAATAGTCTACTTGTTCTGTCCATACTTCTTTGTAACCACCAAAACCGGTCACAAAAATAATTGGTTTGCCTGTACCTTTTATCTGATAATTAATTCTAATTCCATCACTAGTTACAAAATCCATTTCATTCCTCTTTAATTGCCTGCCATGGATTATCACTTAAAATAGGACCAGTTGCAGTTTTTATTAAAATCTCTTGAGCACGACCTAAAGAATACTCTTCTAATGAAAAACAATTTTCACCATGAACTACTTGCACATCCGCATGTGTACCAAATTGATTTAATTTAGCCAAGAAATTTTTAGCTTCATCTACGCTCAATTCAGGTAAATCCAGCATAATTAAATCCAAATCACTAACATGTTCTGGACTTTCTTTAACCATCTTTATGCCAGTTGCCATTTCATAAGCAAGTGAACCGCTGATGCCCCACTGATAATCAGCTAAAAGCGGCGCAATTTTGATCAATGCCTGAAAAGCAATTAATTTCTGTCTTTCAATTGGTAAATCTCGCCAAGACTCATGCTTAATAAAATAGTCTGGATGATACTGCTTTTCTATACTAGATTTTTTTAAAAAGCCTGCCAAACGCTGATTACGCTCGTAACCGCGCAAGCCTACCGGAATTAAATTATTTTTTATTATGCCGCGTCTAACTACAACAATTTTAGCTTTAGACAAAGAATCCTTTGCCCATTCAGGTAAAGGATTATTTTCTAGTATTAGGTCATCGTTATTAGCAAAAGTTAATAAATCATGCGGCCAAATATTAGTTATTTTTCCCATTGATCATCAACCATTTCGCGCATCTTAATCGTAGCCTTACGTCCACTTTCAATTGCAATTGGAGTTTCATAGCGGAAATGCAAGTCAGTTGGTTGATCCTTAGTACTTTCAATTGCTTCATCAATTAAATCATGAATTTCCTTAACTGCAGCATCGTTAGCATCCCAAGATGAAACATCATGTACTAATTTGTATAAAGCACCCAATTTTTCATAATTGAAGATGTCGTAAGCCATTGCAGGAACATGCTTAGTAGCTTCTTCAAGTTCAGCAATAGTTCTTTGGGTAATTCTAGCAGCAGATACTTTAGACATAGCTTGAATAGTAATTGATTTATCAGCCAAAGCAATCATTCTGTTAGACTGCAAACCGTGAGCTAAGAAACCACCTGAAACGGCATCCCCAGGAATAAAGTCAATTACTGGATGACCAGCTTGACGAGCCTTAGCATATGCAGCAGCACTAGAAGCCAAACCAATGTGAATACCAATTAATTCTTCCTTGTAGCCATAAGCCTGACTTGGCACATCAACAATTAAAATAATTGGACGTTTAACTTCTTTATCCTTGTCTTCTTCAACAATCTTATTAACAATCTTAGAGATGACAAATCCTTCTTGTAAACCAACTTCACCGTTGCATACACGTGGGAAACGGTTATTCTTATCAGGCACAATAGCAATATATTCTTTACCATCAACTTCAGCTGCTAAAACTGTTGGATATTCTGACTTAGCATTCTTAATGCCAGTTAATTTTTCGAACCATAATCGACCGCGGCTCTTGTCACCTGGTGTATCGCTAGCAACAGTTTCAGGAATTTCATGCTTTTCAGCCTTAGTTTCATTAAAGATCTTGCGATATTCCTCAGTAGTCAAAGGCTTAGAGAAATCAATTTTATCAAGCAAAGTCAAATAGAAATCAGTCTTATCAGTTCTGTGAGCATCTTTCTTTTGATCGATAGCTTCTGAAATTGAAGTTCTAATAGTCTCAACATCATCTTCAACTAATTCATCGGCAATACCAGTCTTTACTCTTTGACGAGTACCTAAAGTATCCCAGATTAAATCTTTATCGCTAGAATCAAATTCACGTACACCGGCTTCTTGTTCGATAACTTCTGGACCGTTTAAAGCAATTCTAGCTTTTTGAGTAGTAATAAGATATGACAAAACAGCACTGGTAATTGACATACCACCAAAACTACCTACTCTCCCTGGAACCAAACCAATAACAGGCACGTACTTCTTTAAAGCAATGACAGCATTTTGAATTTCAGAAATTGATAAAAGTCCGTAATTTGCTTCTTGCAAACGTACACCACCAGTATCTAAAACAATGATTGGATAAATAGTTTTCCCATTCTTATTGTCATCTAGTGCTTCTTCTAAAGCGGCAACGATCTTGGCACCGGACACTTCACCGATACCACCACCTTGGAATTTACCTTCAATTGAAATAACGACAACATTTTTACCGTTCAAAGTACCTTTAACTAAGATGACACCATCATCACTTTCAGGCACGATATTTTGTGGCTCAAGGTGAGGTGAAATCATATCATATTCTGGACCAACTAATTCGCGACCAGAATTTTCATCAACCAATGCAAATGCACGCTGACGACCATTTAATTCAACAAAACTATTTTTCATCTTTTAATGCCTCCATTGCTTGAGTCAAACGTAAGTTAACAACACCAGGGGTTGCACCAAAGTCGTGCACAATAAATTTACCGTTTAATGGATAGCGAGCAAAGAAACGATCCAAGACATTTTGCCAAACTTTGCCGAAGCCATCGCTACCAGTAGTAATATCCAACGTTGTCTTATCTCCATCTGCTGGATAAACCAAGATTTCTAAGTCACCGGAGGCTACTACCCCAACATGTGCGAAGCTTTTTACAGGTGTAGAATTTTGATATTCAAAGTGTAATTTTTCCATTCTCTTGTACCTCCTAAATTATGACCAAGATCTAAATTTTGCAGGTGGATTGTAAAGACCATGTGACCATTCAACAATATCATCCATGGTTTGAGCTGCAAGAAGTGAACGCTTAGCATCTTCACGACGTACGCCTAAATCTTCTGGTAAAGCTACAATGCCCTTTTCACGCAGCTTATTTACTTCTTCTGGATTTGAACGTAAACCAACAGGTGTTACACCGGCAATTGCTTCAACAGCAGCCTTTCTTTCTTCCATGCTGTCGGTCTTGTAAAAATATGCAATACCTTCTTCAGTTACGATATGGGTGGTATCTTCTGAGTAAATCATAATTGGTACATTAGCCAACTTAGCTTCTTTTCTAACTTCTTCAGCATCCAAATGATCAACAAAGACAGGCTTTTTATTTGAACCAAAAGTTTCTACCATTTGCACAACCAACTTTTGTCCCTTAGCCAATGGATCATCATCAGGCTTTAAACTTTGCCAAGCTTGAGTTGAGTGACGACGACCTGTTGGGTTTGAACCCATGTTAGGTGCACCACCAAAACCAGACAGACGACCATTAGTAACAGTTGAAGAATTACCCCATTGATCAATTTGTAAAGTAGAACCAACAAACATATCAAGGGCATATTGACCAGCAACCTGGCCTAAAGCACGGTTAGAACGCATGGTGCCATCCTTACCAACAAAGAAAATATCAGGACGTGCAGCAATGTATTTTTCCATCCCGACTTCGCCACCAAATGAGTGGATTGATTGTACCCAGCCACTTTCAATAGCTGGAATCAAAGTTGGAGTTGGATTTAATTCCCAATTGCGACAAATCTTACCCTTAAGTCCTAATTGTTCACCGTAAGTAGGTAAAAGAAGTTCAATTGCGGAAGTGTTAAAACCAACACCGTGATTTAACGTTTGAACGTGGTGTTTAGCATAAATTCCCTTAATTGCCATCATACCCATCAAAATTTGCAATTCAGTAATTGCTTGTGGATCACGAGTAAATAATGGTTCCAATTGATATGGTTTGTCAGCTGGAATGATAACATCAACCCAGTCGCTAGGAATATCAACACGTGGCAACTTATCAACCACTTCATTTGCTTGAACGATGACAATACCATCGTGGAAAGCTGCAGCTTCAACAATCGTTGGCGTTTCTTCTGTATTAAAACCAGTGTAAAGATTACCTTCACGGTCAACCTTATCTGCAGCTACTAAAACAACGTTTGGAATTAAGTCAATGAACAAACGACCAAACAACTCAAGGTAAGTATGAATGTCACCAACAGTCATCGTACCATCAGCAATCATTTGTGATACACGAGTACTTTGTGGGCCAGCAAACGAGAAGTCCATCTTTGAAGCAATGCCTAAGTCAAAGATATCAAGATGTTCAGGACGTGAAATACTAGACATAATCATATGTAGATCATGAACACGTTCTGGATCAACCTTGGTTAAGGCATCTGACAAGAATGATGCTTGCTTTTGGTTATCTCCCTCAAGCACTACCTTGTCGCCTGGTTTAATCAAAGTATTCAACACTTCAACAACATCTTCAGTTTTAGCAAATTTGCCGTTCAATAATGAACTGGCACTTGCTAAACGTGTATTTTTCGCATCCCGATGAGTATGCCAATTCTTTTCTTCTACCATTATTTTTTCTCCCATTTATTAAATAAATAATCTGCATCATCAACCGACATTGTCGATAACGTAACCATATGCAATTGATCCGTCTTAGCTTTTAATAGTTTGGTAAAAGCTGTCCCAGGTGAAAATTCACAACTAGTATCTGGTTGATATTCAAGCGCAACCTGCATCATTGTTTCCCAGAGCACTGGATGAATCACATTGTTACCCAAATCGTAAGTAATATCCTGCAAATTCTTGACTGCATGGCCATTGTAGTTGGCTAGATATATGCAACTTGGTTTATGCAAAGCTAATTGAGTGATAAAAGCATTCAATTGATCTGCCGCCTTTTGCATCAACGGTGAATGAGACGGATTAGGGACATGAAGCAATTTTGCTTTCGATGCACCGTTTTCTTCAGCTAACTCTAAAACTTGCTTAATCGCACTAAGTTTTCCAGAAATGGTATTCTGCAGTTCTGAATTTTGATTAGAAATATAAACTGGATTAGTATCTGAGTGAATCTGGGCTACTAACTTTTCCACCTCTGAGCGGCTAAGGCCAACCACGACTCCCATACCGTAGCCTTTTGGATAACATTCTCGCATCAATTTAGCCCTAAGAGCTACTAACTTAAAAACATCCTCTTTACTAATGACGCCAGCTGCATAAGCTGCCGCAAATATTCCTAAAGAATGTCCAGCAACTAAAGTCGGTTGCCAACTCAACTTTTTTAATTGATCAACTTGGTCAATTTGCAAAAGTAAAATACTTAGCTGAATTTGCACAGAATCTTGATAGCCTTCAGCAGTATCTAACAATTTAACATTGGTCCATTTTTCCACTTGCTCTTTTAATCGAGGGTCAACTTGATCAAGCATCCCCGCATGTTGACCACCTTGACCTGGAAATAACCATAAGTTTCGCAAAATAATCACCTCTTTGGATCTCACATTTTTAGTTTAAAACGTTTGAATGCCAATTTATAATATATAAATAGAATAATACTTAACCAAATAGTTATGAATCTGTCTCTTATACACATCTGACGCTGCCGACGAAGGCTTAGGT
>CAMFQH010000074.1:0-7017 GCA_945980025.1 uncultured Lactobacillus sp. | reverse complement strand
CAGCTTGTGTACTAATCTTTTCAACATCCCGATCAGTGACTTTAACTTTCAAAATGCCAATTTGAACTTCAAATTCATGGTCAGCAAGTTTCTTTGTAATTACACCTTGTTGTCCATAAGATAGAACTTTCACAGTATCACCAACACTTACATCATGACGCCGCTTTTCACGTTGCAAGACCTTGTTCTGGGCCAAGTTTTGATTTTCACGCTCAAGTTTATTTAAAGCACCTTTAGCTTCAATAACTTTATTGGTTCTAACTTGACCCCCAGCTCTTCTTTGTTCTTCAAGATCATTGATGATCTTATCAGCTTTTTGACGCTTTTTAGCAAGCATTTCATCAGCTTTTTCTTGAGCTTTTTCAAGTTGCTTTTGTACTTGTTGATTATACCAGTCAAGACCATTCTGGAGTTGACGCTTAAGAGTGATACTTTGGTCAACATTTTGCTTTAAAGTTTCATGAAGTTGCTCAGCAGCCTTAGTCTGCTCCGTCAATCGTTCAATCATCTTATTAATATCACTATCTTCGTCATTCATCAAACTTCTAGCCTTGTCGACTACAACTTCATTCATCCCTAATTGATGTGCAATGGCAAAGGCATTACTTTGTCCAGGGATACCAATTCTCAAACGATACGTTGGAGCAAGTTTCTTTAAATCAAATTCCATTGAGGCATTCGTAGTTCTTGCACGATTATAGCCGTAAAGCTTTAATTCCGGATAGTGTGTAGTAATCGCAATTTTAGCTTGTGCTCCCCGTAAATCATCTAAAATAGCGATCGCTAGACTAGCTCCTTCTTCAGGATCAGTTCCGGCTCCCAATTCATCAATTAAAACCAAATCATCCTCAGTTACATCTTTCATTATTTTTATAATTTGGTCCATATGTGATGAGAAAGTACTTAATGACTGTTCAATAGATTGCTCATCCCCAATATCGGCGTAAATTTCATTAAAAACAGTTAATTGACTGCCTTCTTCAGCTGTGATGAATAATCCCGCTTGAGCCATCAATTGTAGCAGCCCTAAAGTCTTCAGCGTGATTGTCTTACCACCTGTGTTAGGTCCCGTAATCAGCATGGTATCAAAGCTAGTTCCTAATTCAATATTATTAGGAACAACTTTTTTAGGATCAATTAATGGGTGTCGAGCCTTTCTCAACTTAATGACATGATCTTGATTTAATACTGGTTCTGTAGCTTTCATTGCTTTAGCTAATTTGCTTTTAGCACTTAAAAAGTCTAATTGTGTTAATGCATCCGCATTATTTTTTATTTCTTTTTGATACATACCAGCAAGTTCTGACAATTCAATTAAGATACGGTGGATTTCCTGACGCTCTTGAGCCATTAAATTTTGCTGTCGGTTATTAAGAACTAAAACTGCTTGTGGCTCAACAAATAAAGTCTGTCCACTGGCACTTTGATCATGAACAACCCCACCGAATTTATTCTTATATTCTTGTTTTACAGGTAATACATAGCGACCATCTCTGATAGTTACGATATTTTCTGACAAATACTGTGTATGCTTTCCACTGATGTAATCATTCATGTGATTTTTAATATCAGTTTCATTGCTTTGAATATCATGTCGCAGCTGCATTAACTTAGAAGAAGCTGTATCCTTAACAGTTCCGTCATATTCAATTGCCTGATTCAACTTCTTAAATAAGTCTTCTGGAATTGCTAAATTTTTAAGAGTTTTTTCAATCGGACGGGTATCAATTTCACGCTCTTCTAAGTCAGCAGTAAACTGAGAAACATCTTTAGCTAAGCTAAGAATTAGAAAAATATTACCTAATTCTTCACCATTTAAATTTGCCTTGACCTTCAAACGCTTCAAACTAGCTCTAACATCTTTAAAGTCAGTTATCGGCATTGGTCCTTTAACTCGTAAAACATTAGAAAGGACCCTAGTTTGATCAATTGATTTTTTTACTTCATCAAAATTACTACTTGGCATTAACGTTAAAGCCTGCTCTTTTGCAGGTGCTGTAATAGCCAAATCACTTAATTGTTTAATTATGCGATTATATTCTAATTTTTCAATAATTTTAGAGTTCATATATTCCACCTAGCAAAAAGGCCCCAGAGTTGGGGCCATTTTTATATTGTTGTAATGAATAAATTTATAAAAAATTGGGAAATTCCAGGAGAAAAATGCAAGATACCACTTGCTAAAATAGAATGCCCCAGCATATTTTGCAAACCATCATTAGGAATTGTGGCTAAAATAAACAAAAGCAAATAAACACTAATCTGTGTCACAATAAAAGAAATAATTAAACTTCCCCAGAGATTTAGGTTAGAGTTTATCGTAACATATCTTAATTGATTAAACCCTAGCATCACAAAACGCCATAAGCAACAAACAATCAACAAAATAATTGAAAAAGCAATTGCTGCATAAAATGATTTATCTAAGGTTAATCCCGTAGCTTTATCAAAGAAAGCAAAGCTGCTTCGATCATTTGCGGATGGATATGGAACCCACAAATTTAAAAAGTTACTAAATGGTTTATACAATAAAGTGGCTAAAATTAGCCCGATTACATATCCACCAGCTGCTAAGCCTTCATATACTACACCACGCCGATAGCCTACATAACAACAATAGATAAAAATTAATAAAATGAAAAAAGAAATCATTGCTCATCCTTGATTAAGCAAAAAAGACTAGCTTCAATCGCCAGTCTTTTTTGAAGATTATTCGCCGCTTAAGCGATCGTCTGACAAAAATGTATTTAAAACTCCTTGTACCATGTTCCACTCATCATCATCTGTGATTTCATGTAAGTCAGAACTAGTTACATCGCCATCTGCATCTGCATCATAGCTGAAAGCTTGTACTTCAACATCATCATCGTCACTAACAGCTGCTGGATATAGTAAAACGTAAGATTTACCATAATCTTCAGATGTAAAAGTAAATAAGATTTCAAATAATTCTTCATTACCTTGTTCGTCAACTAAAGTAATTTGACGATCATTATCTTGGTTAGCGTTAATTTTTTCACTCATTTTAATTATCCTTTCTGGTTGCTTCTAAATAGTTTTGCAAGATTAAAACAGCAGCCATTTGGTCAATAACTTTTTTTCGTTCAACACGATCATGGACGCCAGCTTCTTCAACTAAAATTCGATCAGCTTGCACCGTTGTAAGGCGTTCATCCATGTAATAAACAGGTAGGTCAAACTTTTCTTTCAATCGCTCACCATACTGTTTACTTCTTTCTACCGAATGTCCACTACTACCATCCATGTTTTTAGGTAAACCTAAAACAAAGCCTTCAACATCATATTTACGTACAATTTTTCTAATCTGACGCAGACCAAAGCTAAACTTGCTTTCGTCAATCTTAATTGTTTCAAGCTCTTGAGCGGTAATTCCCAAAGGATCACTGATTGCAACACCGACCGTTTTAGAGCCAACATCAAGTCCAAGTAATCGCATTATTTATTTTTACCTAAATAACTCTTAACCAATTCCTCAATAATTTCATCACGCTCATGTTTCAAGATCAAATTACGTGCATCATTATGCCGAGGAATATATGCAGGGTCGCCTGAAAGTAAGTAACCAACAATTTGATTAATTGGGCTATAGCCCTTTTCCTCAAGTGCATTGTATACGTCTTGTAGAGTATCGTATACATTCTTACCCTTATTTTGGTTAAAGTCAAAATGCATTGTTTTATCTAGCGAACTCATAATAAAATTCCTCCTATTCTTCTTAATTTTACTTGAAATATCGAACGAACTCAATTAATTTTGTTTTTCTTCAACTTCTTGTAACACTTTAGCGATAGCATCTTTTAATCCTGCTGGATTCTTACCACCGGCTTGTGCCATATTTGGACGGCCACCACCGCCACCACCAAAGATTGGAGCAGCAGTTTTAATCAAATCGCCAGCCTTAAGGCCTGCTTCAATAGCCTTATCATCTAAGCTAATTACCATATTAGCTTTACCATTCACTTCAGCAGCTAAGACTAAAACATCAGATTTATTGCTGCTCTTCCAGTTGTCAGCAAGTTCACGTAAATCATTCATGCCTTCAACATCAGCTTGCACAGCAATTACAGTTAAATCTTTAACTTGCTTAATGTCATTAAAGAGATCGCCAGCTTTTGCCTTATTAATTTGAGCCTTTAATTGTTCAGCTTCTTTTTGGCTTGCACGTAGATCATCTTCGATAGAAGAAATCTTATTGACTACGTCTTCAGCCTTAGTTGCCTTAACTTCATCTTGAACTTCTTTCAAGATTTCGTCACGGTCTGTTACATACTTGTAAGCTTCTGGACCAGTAACAGCAATAATTCTACGAGTACCAGCACCAACAGCAGACTCAGAAACAATCTTAAACATTCCGATTTGATCAGTATTTTCACAGTGTGTACCACCACAAAATTCAGTGGAGAAGTCATCGATTTGAACAACACGAACTGTGTCACCATATTTTTCACCAAATAATGCTAAAGCGCCCATCTTTAAACCAGTATCTGGGTCAGTAACAGTGGTCTTAACTGGAATTTCTTCCCAAATCTTTTCGTTAACTAACTTTTCAACACTAGCAATTTCTTTCTTAGTCATTGGCTCTAAGCTTGTAAAGTCAAAACGTAAGTAATCTGGTTCAACTAAAGAGCCAGCTTGGTGAGTATGAGTACCTAAAACTTCACGTAAAGCTGCATGCAATAAGTGAGTAGCAGTATGGTTATGCTTTAAGCCGCGACGACGTTTTTGATCAACTTTCAAGACATACTCTTGTCCCTTTTCAAGTGGCAAAATAACATCTACAAAGTGCAAGTTTTGATCATTTGGTGCATGTTGTACATCAGTTACACGAGCAACTAATTCACCATTTTGGTTCAAAATTTCACCGTGGTCAGCAACTTGTCCACCACGCTCTGCGTAAAATGGAGTCTTATCAAAAATTAAAGTTGCATGTTCACCATCTGCCTTATCAACTAACTTGTCATCAACAACAATATCAATTAATTTAGCATGCTTTTCTTCTAAAGTACCGTATTCAAATTCACTCTTATCTTTGATATTCATCAAAGTAACATCTTGTGAACCCATTGATTGTAAATTACCACGAGCCTTACGTGCACGTTCCTTTTGAGCTTTCATTTCTTCATCAAAGCCCTTTTTGTCAATCTTAAGACCTGCATCTTGAGCAGCTTCAAAAGTTAATTCATATGGGAAACCATAAGTATCGAATAACTTGAAGGCATCTTTACCAGAAATAGTCTTATCATCGCTCTTCTTAGCTTCAGCAATGATGTTGTCAAGTAAGTTTAGACCAGATGAAAGAGTTACTTGGAATCTTTCTTCTTCATTCTTAATTACTTTTTGAATGAATGCTTGTTGGTCAACAACTTCTGGATAGTGGCTCTTCATAATTTCGCCAACTACAGGTATTAATTTGTACAAGAATGCACCCTTAATACCTAAACGTTGACCGTTTAAGTCAGCACGTCTAATTAAACGACGTAAAACATATCCACGTCCTGAGTTTGAAGGAAGTGCACCGTCAGCAATCGCAAAACTTACTGCACGAACATGGTCAGCAATAATCTTAAATGCAACATCATCTTCTTTATTTGCGGCATACTTCTTGCCATCACTTAACTTTTCAGTTTCCTTAATGATTGGCATGAATAAGTCAGTTTCGAAGTTAGTTGGAGCATCTTGAATAATTGATACTACACGTTCTAATCCCATACCGGTATCAATGTTTTTATGTGGTTGGTCAACATATTTACCATTTGGTAAGTGGTTAAATTGTGAAAATACGATGTTCCAAATTTCAAGGTAGCGAGCATTTTCCCCACCTGGGAAGTTTTCTGGATCATCTTCAGCCACATCGTTGTTTTCTTGACCACGATCGTAGAAAATTTCTGAGTCAGGACCACATGGACCTTCACCAATATCCCAGAAGTTATCTTCTAGCTTAACAATATGGTCTTCAGGTAAACCAACAACATCGTGCCACATGTGGTATGCTTCAGTATCCTTAGGATAAACAGTTACATAAAGCTTATCTGGATCAAGACCTAACCATTTTGGACTAGTCAAAAATTCCCAAGCCCAAGGAATAACTTCTTTTTTAAAGTAATCCCCAACTGAGAAGTTACCAAGCATTTCAAAGAAAGTTTGGTGACGAGCGGTTTTACCAACATTCTCAATATCGTTAGTTCTAATTGATTTTTGAGAAGAAGTAATTCGGTGATTCTTAGGCACAACAGAACCATCAAAGTATTTCTTCATTGTAGCAACACCAGAGTTAATCCATAACAAGGTTGGATCATCTTGTGGAATTAATGATGCACTTTGCATAACCATGTGGCCATGCTCTTTAAAAAAGTCCAAGAACATTTGACGTACTTGTGAACTAGTCAATTGTTTCATAAAAAGTTCTCCTACAAATATAAAAAACACTATTGCATAAAACAAGGACGCTCCCAGCGCGGTACCACCTTGATTGCAACAGTGTTTGTTACCTCTTTAAATATTTATTTCTCTAATTAACTTAGGTAGCATTACTAAATATTTTCTAGACCTTCTCACCAAGCAGTCCTCTCTTTGAAGAAAATATTTTAATAATATGTCCTAAACGTGCTTTATTTTACTACAAATTTTCTAGTTGTCAAAATTACTACGTGCTTGCTCACGTTCACGCTTACGTTTACGCTTTGCTTTTCGAATTTGATGACGCTCTTCAAGCTTACGTTTTTGCTGACGATCTTTTTGAATGGCCTGTTTAATCTTCTTCTTGTAGCCTGGCTTTACTTTTTTCTTGGTTTTCTTAACCATACCGATCATGCGGTTATCAAGTTTATGGTTACGCGTTTGACGATTATCTCTTCTGTGATAGTGAGTTCTTTCAACTAATTCACCATTTCTAAGATCTTTAAAGTCAAAATGAATACCCAATTTTTCTAAGTCCTCAATCTGACTCATTTCATCATCATAGATTAAGGTAATGGCATGTCCTTCAAGCCCGTTTCT
>CAMFQH010000073.1:0-7023 GCA_945980025.1 uncultured Lactobacillus sp. | reverse complement strand
GCACAAATGGATGGTGCTATCTTGGTTGTTGCTGCAACTGATGGTCCTATGCCACAAACTCGTGAACACATCTTACTTGCTCGTCAAGTTGGTGTTCAATACATCGTTGTATTCTTAAACAAGGTTGACTTAGTTGACGATCCAGAATTGATCGACTTAGTTGAAATGGAAGTACGTGACTTGTTATCAGAATACGATTACCCTGGTGACGATGTTCCTGTTATCCGTGGTTCAGCTTTGAAGGCACTTGAAGGTGACCCAGAACAACAAGACGTTATCAGAAAATTAATGGAAACTGTTGACGAATACATCCCAACTCCAGAACGTGATACTGACAAGCCATTCTTAATGCCAGTTGAAGACGTATTTACTATCACTGGTCGTGGTACTGTTGCTTCTGGTCGTATCGACCGTGGTACTGTTAAGGTCGGCGATGAAGTTGAAATCGTTGGTTTAACTGACAAGATTGAAAAGTCAACTGTTACTGGTTTGGAAATGTTCCACAAGACTCTTGATCTTGGTGAAGCCGGCGATAACGTTGGTGTATTGCTTCGTGGTATCGACCGTGATCAAGTTGAACGTGGTCAAGTTTTAGCTGCACCTGGTTCAATTCAAACCCACAAGAACTTCAAGGGTCAAGTTTATATCTTGAACAAAGATGAAGGTGGTCGTCACACTCCATTCTTCTCAGATTACCGTCCACAATTCTACTTCCACACTACTGACGTAACTGGTAAGATTGAATTGCCAGAAGGTACTGAAATGGTTATGCCTGGTGATAACGTTGAATTCACTGTTGAATTGATCAAGCCAGTTGCCATTGAAAAGGGTACTAAGTTTACTATCCGTGAAGGTGGTAAGACTGTTGGTGCTGGTCAAGTTACTGAAATCCTTGACTAATTCCAAACTTTCTTAAAAAAGATGTATCTTAGGATACATCTTTTTTTTATACAAAAATTAACAAATTTCTCTCTGGATTTGTGTTTTAGCAAGGTTTAGGGTAAGATAGTTAAGTGTGCAATAGCAAACCCAAATTTGACATCGGAGGTATTTAATTAATGTCTGTAAAATGGGAAAAGACCGGTAAAACATCCGGTGAATTAACTTTTGAAATCTCACAAGAAGAAGTAAAAAAGGGCTTAGATCAAGCTTTCAAACGTGTTAAGAAGAACTTACGTGTACCTGGTTTCCGTAAAGGTCACGTTTCTCGTGTTGTTTTTGATCAATTTTACGGTGAAGAAGCTCTTTACGAAGATGCTTTAAACATCGTTTTACCAGAAGCTTACACTGCTGCTGTTAAAGAAGCTGGTATTGACCCAGTTGGCCAACCACAAATTACTCCAGTTTCAATGGATAAGAACAAGCCTTGGGTAATGAAGGCTACTGTTTCTGTTAAGCCAGAAGTTAAGTTAGGTGACTATAAGGGTATTGAAGTTCCTAAGCAAAACACTCGCGTTTTAGTTAAGGACGTAGATGCAGAATTAAACAAGCGCCGTGAACAAAATGCTGAATTAGTATTGAAAGACGGTAAGGCTGCTAAAGGCGATACTGTTACTATCGACTACACTGGTACTATTGATGGTAAGCCATTTGATGGTGGTAGTGCACAAAACTACTCATTAGAATTAGGTTCTGGTACTTTCATTCCTGGTTTTGAAGATCAACTTATTGGTCACAAAGCTGGCGATGATGTAGATGTTGTTGTAACCTTCCCAGAAGATTACGGTGCAAAAGACTTAGCTGGTAAAGAAGCACACTTTGCTACTAAGATTCATGAAGTGAAATCTAAAGAATTACCTAAGTTAGATGACGAGTTTGCTAAAGATGTTGATGATTCAGTAGAATCACTTGATGAATTAAAAGATAAGATCAAGAAAGACTTGAAGAAGCACAAGGAAGATGACGCAAAAGACGCTATCCAAGATGCTGCAATCAAGGGTGCAGTTGAAAATGCAACCATTGATGAAGTTCCTCAAGCAATGATCGACGAAGATGTTCAAAATCAATTGAACCAATACTTAGGCAACATGCAACGTCAAGGTATTGACCCACAAACTTACTTCAAGTTAACTGGTACTACTGAAGCTCAATTGCGTGAACAATTAGCTAAGGGTGCTGCAGAACGTGTTAAGACTAACCTTGTTTTGGAAGCAATCGTTGCTAAAGAAAAACTTGACGCAACTGCTGATGAAATTAAGCAAGAAATCAAAGACTTAGCACACGACTACAACATGGACGAAAAAGTTGTTCGTCGTAGCTTGAGTGATGATATGCTTAAGCATGATATTGCTATTAGAAAAGCTATTGATTTAGTAGCTGACAAGGCAAAGCAAGTTGCTAAGAAAGCTACTAAGAAATCAACTGCTAAGAAGTCAACCAAAGAAGACGACAAAAAGGCTGATAAATAATAGTTGATAACTAGTTTAAGAAAAGGGCGGCTATGACAGTCGCTTTTTTCTTTACTATTAATTAATAAGACAATTTTCTTTACTCTGTTAAAGTGAACTGCTAAGCTTATTTTGACATAAAGTAAGTGAAAAGGAGGATGGCTGATGGCTAACGAAATTACTGAGCAAGAAGAAGTAAAATGTTCTTTTTGCGGTAAACCACAGTCACAAGTTAAAAAAATTGTGGCTGGAAATGGAGTCTACATTTGTAATGAATGTATCGATCTTTCCAAGAAAATTATTGATGATGAATTAAAAGCAGATTCCATTAAAGAAACTAAAGATTTACCTAAGCCAATGGAAATTAAAAAGCAATTGGATGAGTACGTAATTGGCCAAGATCGTGCCAAGAAGGTGCTTTCCGTTGCTGTTTACAACCACTACAAACGTATCAGTCAAATGGATATTGATAGCACTGGAACTGAGTTGCAAAAATCAAACATTGCTTTGATTGGACCAACTGGTTCTGGTAAAACTTATTTAGCCCAAACTTTGGCTAAGATTTTGAATGTTCCATTTGCTATTGCGGACGCTACTACTTTGACCGAAGCCGGCTATGTTGGTGAAGATGTAGAAAATATTTTGCTCAAATTGTTGCAAAATGCCGACTATGATATAGAGCGTGCCCAACGCGGAATCATCTACATTGACGAAATTGATAAGATTTCTAAAAAAGCAGAAAATGTTTCAATTACTCGTGATGTTTCCGGTGAAGGTGTACAACAGTCCTTACTTAAGATCTTAGAAGGAACTATTGCTTCTGTTCCTCCTCAAGGCGGCCGTAAACACCCGCAACAACAAATGATTAAGATTGATACTACTAATATCTTATTCATTGTCGGTGGTGCTTTTGATGGTATTGAAAATATTGTTAAAAACCGTCTTGGTAAGAAAACAATTGGTTTTGGCGCAGAAAATGGTCTTAACCAAGTAGATGCAGATGACTGGCAAAAGAATCTTACAACTGGAGATTTAGTTAAATTCGGTTTAATTCCTGAATTTATTGGACGTATTCCAATTATTGCTACTCTTGATAAGTTGAGTACTGAGGACTTAATTAGAATTTTAACTGAACCAAAGAATGCTTTAGTAAAACAATACAAGAAATTATTGTCACTTGACGATGTGGACCTTGAATTTACTGATGGAGCCCTACAAGCCATTGCAGATATGGCTATTAGTCGTCATATGGGTGCACGTGGTTTACGTTCTATTGTTGAAAATTCATTAATGGATGTAATGTACCGTACACCAAGTGATGATAACATTAAAGAAGTTCAAATTACTAAGGATGTTATTACTAAGCATGCAGAGCCTAAGATTACCTATAAAGAGGATAAAGCTGAAAAGACGAGTGAGGCGACTAAATAATGAAAGTCGTAGATGCTGAATTTGTCATTAGTGCTGTTTCTGAAAAACAGTATCCGAAAGATGATTTACCAGAATTTGCCTTGGCTGGCCGTTCTAATGTTGGTAAATCTAGTTTGATTAATACAATTGTTAATCGCCGTAAACTAGCCCGTACATCCCAACAACCCGGTAAGACTCAAACTCTTAATTTTTATAAGGTTAATAATGAGTTGTATTTGGTTGACGTACCAGGTTATGGCTATGCAAAAGTTTCTAAAAAGCAAAGAGCTGCTTTTGGTGAAATGATTCAAGATTATCTTGAAACGCGTGCTGATTTAAAGGGATTAATTCTTTTAGTTGATGCACGTCACAATCCAACTGCTGATGATATCAATATGTTTAATTATGCTCTCTATCTCGATATTCCAATCTTGGTGGTAGCAACGAAGATGGATAAGTTGAAAAAGATGGAAGCAAGTCAGATTAAGCAAAAAATCGGCAGGAGTTTGGATCTGTCACAAGAAAATGTATCTTTTTTACCATTCTCTAGTGTTTCTAAATTAAATGTAGATAAATTCTGGGATTGGGTCGAAGATAAGATGTAATTTAAAAAAATTGCATAATTTGCTGATTAAATTCACCTATCTTTGATATAATTAGATACGTTGAAAATATTGAACTAATAATGTTTCAACAACCTTTGAAAAAGAAGAATACCGGTTGGAGCTGACAAGCTCTAGTCGGTATTTTTTCTTGCCTAAATAAATGTATTAGCTTTAGAATTAAAATATACACTTTAAAGAAATAAGGGAAAGAAATGACTAAAAAAATCTTATTTATTTGTCATGGTAATATTTGTCGTTCACCTATGGCTGAATTTATTACTAAAAAGATTGTTAAAGATCTAGGTAAAGAAAATGAATATGAAATTGCGTCTGCTGCTACAACCGAAGATGCAATTATTAGTGGGATCGGCCATGATATCGATGTGCGTTCTCAAAGAGTAATGAATGAGCATGGAATTCCTTTTAACCACCGTCAGGCTAGAAAAATGGTTAAGAGCGACTATGAGAAATATGACTACATTATCGGGATGGATGAAGAAAACTTCTTTGATATGAATCATATTTCAGCAGGAGATCCCGAAAGAAAAGAATATAAACTTTTATCTTTTGCTGGCTCTATGATGGATGTTGATGATCCTTGGTATACTGGTGACTTTGAAGCAGCTTATCAAGATATTTATCGAGGCTGTGAAGCTCTTATTAAGAAAATCGAGATGTCTGATAAGTAATGCAAGTTTTACCAATCTTCCTGGTTATTTTAGCGATAGTCGTATCAGGATATATTTTTACTTCTAAACATCGTTTTTATTTTCTGAGAGCGATTATTCTATTTTTAGTATTGTTACTGCTAAGTACAATTAATTTCTCAATCTTCTTTGGATTTGCGGCTCTCTTTATTGACCGAATTCATGATATGGAACTAGGGAATCTCTTCTTGCTCCTAGCAGCCTTGGTAATTTTATCAGGTCTTCTACTATATGAAGGCTTAAAGAGATTTAATAAATATCATCCAATTTCAGAAATAACTCTAACTTTAATTGAATATTGTATTCAATGGGCATTGATTTATGTTACAGTTTATCAATCGATCTTCAATAACATTGCTAAGATCCATACAATTACTAAAATGATAAAAACAGTTCGTATCCTCAATCCGGATTTACTAGTAGTAATCATTTTGCCATCGTTTATTTCAATTTGGATTGCGGTTGTTTTATTGAAGAAATATCAACATGATTTATAAAAGATAGTCTTATAGTAAGACTATCTTTTTATTATATTAAGACTAAATCTTTGTCATTATGCCTTTAAGCTCATACAATAAAAAGTGAAAGCGGATTATATATGAAAGAAGGCTGTAATTATGACAGTTCCAACATTTGATCGTGAAAAAGAAGCTATTATGAAAGATGTTCGTGAAATGATTCACCGTAATCGTGACAATGGCTTTATTTTAGAAGAATTACAAAATAAATACGGTAAAGACTTTTCTGATGATGATTTGAATGCTTTGATTAAAGAAGCTACTAAATAACCGGAAAGTAGGCATACTATGAGAATGAGTTTTTGGATGGATTATGCATCTCCATTTTGTTATATTGCTTTTCATAAGCTAACTGAGGCAGTTAAGGCAGTAGGAATTGATCAAAATAAGTTAGATTATAACTTTCGCGCTTTTCAAATTGATCCAACTGCTGCGGAAAATCCAACTCAAACGCGAGGAGAGAAGTTGATGCAAAAAGATGGTTTAACCCAAAAGCAACTTCATGAAAGATTTCAAAATATTACTGAACAAGCTAGAGATGCTGGCTTAACAATTAATTATGCAAATACACTTCCAGTCAATACGATGAAGGCATTGCGTTTAACTAAATGGGCTAATGATACACAAAGTAATCAAAAGACAGCCCAGTTAATTAACGCAATCTTTAAAGCTTATTTTGTTGAAAATCAAAATATTGCTGATAACGACGTCTTAGTAAAATTAGCAAAAGACGCTGGATTGGATGACTCATCTGCCAAAAAGATTCTTACAAGTGAAGAATATAAGGACGTAGTTATCGAAGATGAAAATGACTTAGCCAATCGAAATGCGGATGCAGTACCATACTTTGAAATTGGCCATTATCATGATGAAGGTGTGCCTACTAAAGAAGCTCTAATTGAAGCAATCAACAATTTAATATATCAGAAGGCAAACTAGCCTCTATTACTAAATTTCTTCTATTCAAAGTGTAATTTCGCCTAAAAAGTGAAATTACACCTTTTTTATTCAAGATTAAAAAGGTTCTAAAGTTGAAATTTAATGGTAGGATAAGAATGGAAGAAAAGGAGAAATATTTATGAAGAAAATATTATTAATGAGTGTGATTGCTCTCAGCTTAGTAGGGGCAAGCGGCTGTTCAAACAACTCTAATTCAACTAATAATAGTAGCGCTAAGAGTTCAAAGACTACTCAAAAGAAGCACTGGGATAAGAAAAAAGATCAAAAACTAGCTAAGGAAATGGATAAGTACGGTAAAAAGAAGAGCCAAACTTATACCAAATATGATGGTAAAAACAAGCTTTCTACTTCAGCAAATCGTGTTTATCCCGATGCCTTTAAGAATGATACTTTTAAGTTAAATGGTAAAAAGATAAGCATTGGCTGGAGTCCACAA
>CAMFQH010000072.1:0-7039 GCA_945980025.1 uncultured Lactobacillus sp. | reverse complement strand
AGTTTTTGCAATTCTTCACTCTCAATATGATTCTTTCCAGTAAAAAAGTGATAATTCATCTCACCGAAAAGACGTCCCATTTTTCTGACAGTATCTAGATCATCATGATTTTGGTAAAGATCTTTCTGCATTAATTCTGCCGAAATAGTTCCTAGTTGAATATTTTCTAAATAATCATGAAAGTGAGTTAAAGTCCAGTTTTGTTTTTCTTTGTTAGTTAAATAGTCCTTCATCTTAAAATGATGACAAGTATAACTAACTTCTTTCGGCGAAACTTTAACTACCCCATAGCCTTGATCATTGGAGCAAAAACTAGAAGTTACAATTTCAGTAGCTGGACAAGGATCTTGCGGCAACATAATATTCTGAGCATGAATATGACCAGAGAAAACTAATTTCACATTATATTGAGCTAATAACTTACGCAGTTCACGATAATCATCAACAACATATCCTTTGTTTACAGCTGGATTATGAGCATAGAGGTTATGATGCATACAAAAAATCACTTGAAGATTATTCTCACTAGCATATTGAAGTTGCGCCTTAATCCAGCGTCGTTGCTCTCTTCCTAAAAAGCCAGCTGTCGCAGGTGCAGTAGTAGCTTCTTCTTTACCATAGTCATTAGAATCAGCTAAAATCAACAAATAATCAGGATTAAGCTGAACACTATAAGCTAAAGATTTATCATCAACACTAACTGCATTTTTATAGGATGTTTTAAAAATATTACGCCACATTCTAGGACTAATTTGACCAGCGTAGTATTGTTTCTTTCCGCGGAATTCTCTGGCCCAGCCATCATAAATATCATGGTTCCCAGGAAGAACTAAAAGCTGTGTTTCTTCTAAAGGTTTAAAAATCTCAGCGAATTTTTCTGCTGACACTCTCTCGCCATTAAAAGTTACATCCCCCGTAACAATGATTGCGGCCGGTTTCTTTTTTTGCGCCATTCTTACAAATGCGCTTAAAGCAGTTTCTTGATAGTATAGATCTTTACCCTGACTAGTTTTTTGCATTTGTGAAAAAGCCTGTCCATGATCATGTAAGCTATCTGCAATTAAATGAGTATCACTAATAACCCAAAAACTAGTCTTCTTATCTTGCGTTAACATAATTGTTATCTCTTATTAGCCCAATATTGATAATAGTCGGTCCGTAAATTACCATTATAGAATTTTCTCTTCTTAGTGGCCTTCGCACCAAAGTATTTTTCAAATTGAGGATCAGATGTAAGGTAGTACTGACTAAAAGAAGTAAGAGGACGCAATGTCTGTCCCATTTCTTCATAGATCTTTTCAGCTGCTTCTCGATCCTTAAGCCGTTTACCATAAGGAGGATTTGCAACAATAACTCCATTTTCTAAGTCAGTCGAAAAGTCTTTTACAGCGACTTGCTTAAATTTTATATCTTGTAATACGCCCGCATTATGCGCGTTCACTTTAGCAATTTCTAAAATTGATTGATCAATATCGCTAGCTAAGATTGGAGCATGCTCCTTTTTTTCTTGTGCTTTAGCTTCTTCTACTAATTCGGGATGCAATTTCTTATCAAACCAATCAAAATTATCAAATGCAAATTTTCTCCAAATACCAGGAGCTACATTTTTTGCCTTAAGAGCCGCTTCGATTGCAATTGTTCCGGAACCAGTCATAGGGTCAATAAAGGGATGAGAACCATCAAAAGGAGTTAGTTCAATCAAACCTGCTGCAAAATTTTCTTTTAAAGGAGCTCCACCATGCTCGACACGATAGCCACGTTTAAATAAACTTTGACCAGTAGTATCTAAGCTTAAACGTGCAGTGTCTTTGTAGAGATGGATGTCTAGCGGATACTCGGCCCCGCTTTCTGGTAAAAATCCACGTCTTCGATATTGATCGGTCAACTTATCTACAATAGCTTTTTTTACAATTGATTGAACATCAGGTTCAGAATGTAACTTACTACGGACGCTTCTTCCCTTTACAGGAAATTGAGCATCTACCGGTAATAATTCTGCCCAATCATAGCTATAAACTTCATCATATAATTGGTCAAAACTGGTGGCCTTAAATTCTTTTAGTAAGATCTTTACGCGGTCAGCACTTCTCAGCCATAGATTAGTTCTTACAATATCTTTTTGGGTTCCTTTAAAAAATACACGGCCATTTTCAGTTGTTGTTTCATAACCTAAATTGTTTAATTCTTTTGCAACTACACTTTCAAATCCAGCGCCCATTGTTGCATATAATGTATATTCTTTCATTTTATATTTTCTCTATCTATATAAATTTTTCTATAAAAAAAGGCTGAGCCAAAGCTCAACCCTAACCTACAAATCTCTATAAGCCACGTTCTGTTCCAATAGGATTTGGTTAATTCCTATTTTCAGCGACCATCTATCTTCATTAAAAATGACCTCGTCTTTAGTTCATTTACTTAGACGAAAGCGCCCCTACCAAATTTGGGTTGCCCGCTTGCAGGGTTTACCTCGTTCCACCAGCAAAGTTTCCTTCACTGCTTCGTCACTGTGGCACTTTTCAGGATAGTCACACATGTCAAAAATGATTTAGTGCTTTTTCCGCCGTAACTTGTAAAAACAAGTTCCCCAGCTTATTGGGCTGAGTACAAAAACTACAAGCATCTCAGCTTGTGCGTGCGTGGACTTTCCTCAGCTAGCATAAGCTAACCGCGATCGCTCGAAATTTGCAATAATTATTATACCATAGTTTTAATTAGCTTGGTAAGTTCTATCTTGTTGATTCATTCTTTGTTCAAGGTTGTAAACTTTACGCTCTAAAGTAGAAATACGTTGAATCATAGCAACATTAGTAGTTAATTCCGGTGCTTCTTTGTCTTCATTAGTATTATTTACAGCAGCTTTTTGTACTTTCTGAGGAGTATAAGTTTTAACATCATCTTCAATTTCCTCATTCTTAAAATCTAACTTAGGTGCAGTACTTTTAGCTGTTTGCTGTTTTTGTTGAGCTTTTAAATCACTGATTTGTGTTTGCAAATCTTCAATAATAGTCGCAAAAGTACTGTAGTCTGAAATAATTGTATCAAGATATGAATCTACTTCATCAGAATCATATCCCTTCATTTTTGTTCTAAATTGCTTTTTTAAAATACTTTGTGGATTTAATTGAATATCATTTAAACTTGCCATTGGTTTCGTCAAACTCCTTAGTTACAGACTAATGTCTGCTTTAATTTAGGCGATAAAATGTTAGCTAGTTGATAGCTTAATGGCACTCATTTCATCGTATACATTTAGTATAAGTTATAAGTATCCTTCAAGCAATAATAGGAATACTATCTAAAAAAAATCTTATTGTCTTAGGTAGATAAAAAATAAAGAGCAAATTTATTTTCAATAAAAATTCTTTCGATGATTTTCTTCATATTCCTTTGCTGCTTCTTGTAAGTCATAAAAATCAATTATATCCAGTGGATAGTCACTTTTTTCTTGATACTTTTTAATGGCTTCATAGTCATATTTTGTTTTACCGGGATGCTCAGGATCATAAAGTAAAAGAGCTCGATCTGTGTGTTCTAACATAAAATTTTGATAGTTTTTAAGCTGGGATGGCCTCATGTAGGGATAGTCAGAAGTAGAAGCAGTAAAATCAACCTGTTCAGTAAGGTTTTGATACTTCATTTGATTACTATCATTCCACCTTTTGGAAAATTCTAAATAAGGTGTCATCAAAGCCGTATGAACACTGTATTCATTTTGAAGACTAATTGCTGTTTCTAGCGCCCATTGTTCGACACCAAGGTTTGCCCCACTAATTACCCAGTCAATCTTTCCTTCTTCAAGTAAACTCTTTAGATAATTGCTTAGAGCATACTTAATTACGGTCAACTTCGGATCTTTATCGCTAAAAACTCCCAATTCATAAGAACGATATCCGGTAACCCATAGTCGCTTCATTCTGATCCTTCCTTTCTCTAAAAATGATTTAAAATCTTTGCTATAATGCTAAACAGGAGTGATGTTGATGGTAAAATATCCAACAGGCAGTTTAACACATTATACTAAAGATCAAACTGACCTTTTACATCCAAGAAAGCAAAAACATCGTAAAGATGTTGTATTTTCTGATCGTGGAATGAGCCTAGAACAACAAATCAATGAGTCTAATAAGTATTATCTTCTTGAAGGTATTGCCGTTGTTCATAAAAAGCCAACCCCAGTCCAGATTGTTAAAGTAGACTATCCTAAACGATCCCGTGCAGTTATAAAAGAAGCTTACTTCAGGCAAGCTTCTACAACTGACTATAATGGCGTATATCAAGGACGCTATTTGGACTTTGAAGCTAAGGAAACGAGAAATAAGAGCTTGTTTCCTTTAAAGAACTTCCATGAACACCAAATTATTCATCTTGAAAGATGTTTAAAGCAAAAAGGAATTTGCTTTACGATTATTCGCTTCGTAACTCTTAATCGATATTTTGTAACTCCTGCTAGTTTTGTGATTGAAGCTTGGAAGACACCACATAAGAGTTCAATGACCTTGCAAGAGTTAATTGATAATTCAATTGAGATTAAAAGTGGATTTCGCCCAACTCTCCCATACTTGGATGCAATCGATAATTTTATAGATAGATAGGAACAAAAGAATGGCAGATAATAATCAAAGGCCAAGTAATTCTAGAATGGCTAAGCTTCACCCAAAAGGTAAGCCTCGTAAACGAATTTGGCTACAAATAATCAAGTGGTTCTTTATCGTAGCAATGTTAGTAGTTGTTTCTGGAGTAGGTTTATTTGCATACTATGCTAAAGACGCTCCAAGCATCTCACAGGCTCAACTTCAAAGTGGTGGGACAAGTAGTCTGTATACTCGTGATGGAAAATTTCTTCTTTCTCTGGGGTCAGAAAAAAGAACCTATGTTGATAATAATGAAATCCCTAAAGAACTTAAAAATGCCATTGTCTCTGTTGAAGATAGGCGTTTTTATAAAGAAGGCATTGGACTCGATCCAATTAGAATTATTGGGTCTGTCTTAGTTAATGCTAAAAGTAAAGGCGTAGCTGCAGGTGGATCAACTATTACTCAGCAATTAGTTAAGTTATCGGTCTTCTCCACTGCTGCTTCTCAAAGAACCCTTCGTAGAAAAGCTCAAGAAGCATGGCTTTCAATGAAGGTAGAACGAGAATTTAGCAAAGAACAAATCTTGGAATTTTATATTAATAAAGTTTATATGAACTATGGTAATTATGGGATGGGTACAGCAGCCGACTATTACTATGGGAAAGATCTAAAAGATCTTGATTTAGCTCAGACTGCTCTACTTGCTGGGATGCCTAATGCCCCGGTTACATATGATCCATATGTTTATCCAGAAAAAGCAAAATATAGACGTGACATTGTATTAAAAGCAATGCTCAGAAATGATAAAATTTCAAAAGCCCAATATAAACAAGCAGTTAATGAGCCCATTACTCAAGGTTTGCAGCCTAAGAAGAATAATTCTACTTCTGAATTACGAAAAGTAGATGATCCATACATCAAAGAAGTAATTAATGAAGTTAAGAGTAAAGGCTTTAATCCATACAACGATAATTTAAAGATTACAGTTAATATTGATCAAGATGCTCAACAAAAGCTTTATGACTTAGTAAATGATGGTTCGGTTCCATTTACTAACGATAAGATGCAAGTTGGAGCTACAATTATTGATCCTCGAACTGGCCATGTTATTGCCATTATTGGTGGCCGTAAACTTCCTGCAGTTCAATTAGGTTTAAATCGTGCTGTTCAAACTGGTCGTTCAACTGGTTCTTCTGTTAAGCCTGTATTAGATTATGGTCCTGCAATTGAGTATCTTAACTGGCCAACTTCTCATATGTTAGATGACTCTAAATATGTTTACCCTGGTACTAACATTCAACTTTATGACTGGGATAATAAATATGAGGGTAAAATGACTATGCGTCACGCTCTCGAACAGTCTAGAAATGTTCCAGCTGTTAAAACTTTAAGCAAGGTTGGAGTTGCAAGAGCTTCCCTTTTTGCAAGAAAGCTTGGGGTTAATGTTCCTTCTGATTCCGGCCTTTCAGTTGCAATTGGTGCTAATGCCTCCTCTCTTCAAATGGCAGGCGCATTTGGTGCATTTGCTAATGACGGTATTTACCACAAACCACAATTTGTTTCTAAGATTGAAACTCCAGATGGCTTGACTAGAAACTACGATAGTACTGGTACAAGAGTAATGAAGGAATCAACCGCCTATATTATGACCGACATGCTTAAAGGGGTTATGACTAAAGGTTCGGGTACACAGGCACGTATTAAAAACTTATACGAAGCTGGTAAAACAGGATCAGTTAAATATTCTGATGAAGAGTTAGTAAGATATCCTCAATACAAAAATTCACCAAAAGATTCTTGGTTTGTTGGTTATACCAAACTCTATTCAATGGGAATTTGGACAGGGTATGATAATCTTAAAGATGGTACTCCTTCAGGTGTTGGCTCATCGTCTGCTCAACTTCTATATAAGCAAATGATGTCATATTTAATGAGTGATAAAGCTAATAAAGACTGGTCAAAACCAAGCACAGTTGTTAGACGCAGAATTGCTAATGGTACCCAAGATAAAGTCGTTTCTCCGAATGCAAGTAATTCTAGCTGGCAACTATTTGTTAAAGGTCACGCACCAAGTAATCCGTATAGTGATGTGACTGTTGATAGACGAAAAGAGGAAGACGACGATATTGATACACGAGTTGATACAGAAGATGATACTTCTTCTAAGGGACAATCTCGTTCCCAAAGCAGTAGTTCTTCATCATCGAGTCGTGCTGAACAATCTTCAAGTCAAAGACAATCTTCTTCTACTTCTAACAACAACTCCAATACTCAAACGCAAAATAATAATCGCCAGACTGAAAAACAACCAGAAAATAATAACAATAATTCACAACAGAATCAGAATACAAATAATCAGGGTAACAATCAAAATCAACAACAAAATCAGGGAAATAACTCCAATAATAATCGCCGATTGTAAAATCAAGTTGAACACTTTATAAAAATAAAAGTCCATCTGG
>CAMFQH010000071.1:0-7214 GCA_945980025.1 uncultured Lactobacillus sp. | reverse complement strand
CGTGGGCTCGGAGATGTGTATAAGAGACAGAAATTGTATTCAAGTTAATGTGTAAAGCAAAAGAGCTATGGTAAATTTGAGGTATCCATAGCTCTTTTGTTTATAATATAAAAACTATATTAAGGAAATAAATAATGAATAACCCAGAAGAAATACAGCATTTTATTGATGTATTACTCAAAGAGGATAGTTTTGTGAAAGCAGCAAAAAAGCTCTACATTTCTCAACCCTATCTCACCCAGTTAATAAAAAGAATAGAAGACCGTTTAGGAACGCCAATTATTGATCGGGATAAAAAGCCCTATGCATTGACTCAAGCAGGCTTACTGTATTATCAATATTTAGAAAATATTTCTTATAACAAACAACAATTAAATAAAAAATTAGCCCAATATACACACCCTAATAAAGAAATCATCAGAATTGGAATTTTAGAGAGTCTAGGCACTTATTTACTACCAGAAATACTGCCAGATTTTTTAAAGAAAAATCCTCGAGTAGAAATACAGCTTTTTGAAAACTTCCCAAGAGAAAGTGAAAGAAATTTACTGAGTGGAAATATTGACTGTTATATCGGTCAAACCCCAGAAGCAATTGATTCAAGCTTAGATATTGTAAGTAATGGTGGTGAAAGATACTATGTAGTAATTTCACCTTCATCTCCGTATTACCAGAAAGGAAAATTTATCCTTAAATCAGATGACTTAAACCTAAAAGACTTATTACAAGAACCTTTTGTTTTAAGTGTTCCTGGTTCGGCTATTCGGCACCAAGTCAATGGAGTTTTCCAGCGATTTCATTTAGAACCACGAGTTGTTTTAGAATCTAAAAACATTATTACTGCAACTAGTCTAGCAATTCATGGGATGGGATTAACTATCTCCACTGCTAGCATCATTAAAAGAATTGGTGAAACGCCAATTAACCTTTTTCCCTTAAGCTATGACTTAATTAACGTTACTTTCTTTATTGCAACAAAAGCTGAAAAAACAAAATCGCAAGCTTTAAAAAATTTAGTTGAAGAATTTAAAAAGAAAAATTTACAGCCCATTATTAGATAAGGTAAATGAGACATCATACTGTGTCCGCTATAACAAATTTGTTATTAGTAATTTGTAAAAAAGATATTTAAGCCTGTAGATTTAATAACTTATAATTTAGGTGAAAATATTTAAGAAAGGGTAGAAAAATTATGAAATCAGGAAAATATAACGTAAAAGCTCAAGGACATGGTGCAAGTTTCATGCCTATGGAAGTTACTCTTTCCGAAAATAAGATTGAAGATATTAAGGTGGACGCTAAAGGTGAAACTAAGGGAGTAGCTGACGAAGTATTTAGACGTTTGCCTGAAGAAATTGTTGAAAATCAGACTTTAAATGTTGATACAGTTAGTGGTGCTACTATCTCTAGTCATGGTGTTATTGATGGAGTAGCATTGGCAATTAGTGAAGCTGGCGGAGATCCAGATGAGTGGAAAAACCGAGCTAAACCAAAGGAACAAAGAGCTAAAGATGAGACTTATACAACTGATGTTGTAGTTGTTGGAGCTGGTGGGGCAGGTTTAGCTGCAGTTGCTAGAAGTATTCAACATGATAAAGATGTCATTGTACTTGAAAAGTTCCCACAAATTGGAGGAAACACTAGTCGTGCTGGTGGTCCAATGAATGCTGCAGAACCAGATTGGCAAAATGAATTTAAAGCTTTAGCCGGTGAAAAAGAAACCTTAGAAGAACTAGCAGCAACTCCACTTGAAGAGATTGATCCAGAGTATCAAGAAGACTTTAAAAAATTACAAAAGCAAATAAAAGAATATGTAGCTTCTGGTGCGGATTATCTATTTGATTCAAAATTACTTCATGAAATTCAAACCTATTTAGGTGGTAAGAGAACCGACTTAAATGGAAATGAAATTCATGGTAACTATGCTTTAGTCAAAGAATTAATCGATAATGCTTTGGACTCAGTGCATTGGTTAAGTGATTTAGGAGTCGAATTCGATCGCAGTCAAGTAACAATGCCAGTAGGTGCCTTATGGAGAAGAGGGCACAAGCCAGTTGAACCAATGGGTTATGCCTTTATTCATGTTTTAGGTGATTGGGTAAAGGATCATGGTGGCAGAATTCTGACCGATACTCGAGCTAAGCACTTAATTATTGAAGATGGTCAAGTTAAAGGCGTTATTGCTAAAAGACCAGATGGAAGTACGATCACGGTTCATGCTAAAGCTGTAATTTTAACTGCTGGTGGATTTGGGGCAAATACGCCGATGGTTCAAAAATACAATACTTACTGGAAGCATATTGATGATAATATTGCCACTACTAATTCTCCTGCAATTACTGGGGACGGAATTAATCTTGGTAAAGAAGCAGGTGCAGACTTAGTTGGAATGGGCTTTATTCAGATGATGCCAGTTTCTGATCCAAAGACTGGTGAGCTATTTACTGGTCTACAAACTCCACCAGAAAACTATATTATGGTTAATCAAAAGGGTAAGCGTTTCGTAAATGAATTTGCAGAACGTGATGTTTTAACCAAAGCAGCTATCGATAATGGTGGCTTGTTCTATTTAATTGCTGATGACAAGATTAAAGATACGGCTTATAACACAACTCAAGAATCAATTGATGCACAAGTAAAGGCTGGAACTTTGTTTAGAGCTGATAGCTTAGAAGATTTGGCTAAACAAGTTGGAATGGATCCTGATACTTTAGTGGAGACCATTGAGAAATATAATTCTTATGTTGAAGCAGGAAAAGATCCAGATTTTGAAAAATCAGCCTTTAATCTAAAATGTGAAGTTGCTCCATTCTATGCAACCCCGAGAAAGCCAGCCATCCACCATACTATGGGTGGTTTGAAGATTGATACAGGTGCTCATGTTTTAGATAAAGATGGTAAGCAAATTCCTGGTCTATATGCTGCTGGAGAAGTAGCCGGCGGAATTCACGCAGGTAATCGTTTAGGTGGAAATTCGCTTGCTGATATCTTTACGTTTGGTAGAATTGCCGCAAATAGCGCAAATGATGAATTAGAAAAATAGTATTAATCGATTAAAACGTTGTAAACACTAGAGTTTACAGCGTTTTTTTGCTAAAATACTAAAAATAATTGATTTTTTTGGAGGAATATAATTGAAAGAAGCGCAGGAAAAGAAGCTGACGACAAAACAATATTTAATTGTAGCATCAATGATTTTTGCACTATTCTTTGGTGCAGGAAACTTAATTTTCCCACTTCATTTAGGCCAGCTTGCTGGTAAAAATTGGGGACCAGCAGCAATTGGTTTTTCAATTACTGGGGTAGTTTTACCGCTACTTTCACTCCTAGCCGTTGCTATTACTCGTAGTAATGGTGTTTATCAAATTGGGTTACCAGTAGGAAAAGTTTTTGCTCTTTTGTTTATGACTTTGATCCAATTAACAATGGGACCGTTATTTGCAGCACCAAGAAATGCGACCGTTGCATATACGGTAGGGGTAGCCCCGCTTCTTCCTAAGCAATTTCAAGGCGGCGGATTAATTGTTTTTACCGCTATCTTTTTTGCAATCGTTTTTGTTATTGCATATAACGAAAGCGACATTTTATCTTCTTTAGGTAAAATTTTAAATCCTATTTTTCTAGTTTTACTATTTCTAGTTTTTGTTATTGCCTTTGCCCGTCCGTTAGGTAATTTAGGAACTGTTCCTGTGAGCAAAGCTTATGCTCAAGAAACAATAGTAAAAGGATTTTTAGAAGGATATAACACGATGGACGCTTTAGCTGGTCTTGCTTTTGGCGTAACCGTGGTAACAGCTATTAAAGAATTAATTGGTAACAATGAAAGTGAAACAGCAAAAATTACAGCAAAGTCTGGCTTAATAGCAGTTATTGCTATCGGAGTAATTTATACTTTGTTAATTATGGTCGGAGCAATGTCATTAGGACATTTTGGAATAACTAGTGATGGCGGGGTTCTGTTATCCCATATCGTTAGATATTATGCTAGCATCTTTGGTCAAGCTTTATTAGCTGTTTTAGTATTTTTAGCTTGTTTAACGACAGCGGTTGGAGTTTTAGCAGCTTTTGCACTAGATTTTGCCGCTCATTATACAAAATTTAGTTATAAGGGATGGTTAACCATCGCTTGTATCGGATCATTTGCAACTGCAAATCTAGGACTAGATAAAATTATTCACTGGTCGCTTCCTGTTTTAATGTTTTTGTATCCTTTAGCAATTGTTTTGATTATCTTGTCTTTATTCTCACCATTTTTCAAAAAAGATAAGGTAATCTATCAAATAACAATGGCATTAACTTTAATACCAGCTACTTTTGATTTAATTACAAACTTGCCAGCACCAATTGCTGGAACGCCATTCTACAATGCTGTTAGCCGTATTAGACTTCAGTATTTGCCATTTGCTAATGTTGGCCTAGCCTGGGTTGTACCAACAATCTTAGGGTTAGTTATTGGGGTTTTAGTTCACATTTGGCGTCGTAAATCTAATCGAATTTAAGGAAAGCTATGGTTCATTTGAATCATAGCTTTTTTGTTGGGATAATAAATTTGGTGATAAAAATGAGTTTAACTAATAAGGTACCTGAAAAAGACGTACATGATTTATTTACACGAGTTGCTCCGCATTATGATCAGATGAATAATCTAATTAGCTTAGGAACACAAAATGGCTGGCGGAAAAAGTTCTTTAAAGAATTAAGAGTAGCGTCTGGAGATTTTGCATTAGACCTATGTTGCGGGACGGGTGACTTAACAATTGCCCTTGCAAAACAAGTGGGTCCTTCTGGCAATGTAATTGGACTAGATTTTAATCAAAAAATGCTCGACTTAGCTGACAAAAAGATCAGAGTACAAAATTTACAAAAAGAAATTCAATTAAAGCAAGGGGATGCAATGCATTTGCCTTATCCGGACCAAAGCTTTGATATTGTAACAATTGGTTTTGGTTTGCGTAATGTGCCGGATGCAGATCAAGTTTTGAAAGAAATTTATCGGGTTTTAAAGCCAGATGGAAAAGTTGGAATTCTAGAGACTTCACAGCCAACTAATCCAATTATTAAGTTAGGGTGGGAGAGTTACTTCAAACTATTTCCTAATTTTGCTAAATTATTGGGTGCTAATGTTGACGATTATAAGTACTTATCACATACGACGGCTAAATTTATTTCAGCTACGCGTTTAAAGGAAATGCTTGAGCAAGATGGTTTTAAAAATGTAATAATAACCAAATTAAATTTAGGTGCTGGTGCAATTCATATCGGAATTAAAAAGAAAATGAGATAAAATATAAAATAAAAACTAAAAAGGAGAATTTTATGAGAACTGGTACTAAAATTATTACTTTAGACAACGGTTATCACTTGTGGACTAATACTCAAGGCGAAGGTGATATTCATCTATTAGCACTTCACGGTGGTCCTGGTGGAAATCATGAATATTGGGAAGATGCTGCAGAACAGTTAAAGAAACAGGGACTTAATGTTCAAGTAACTATGTATGATCAACTAGGGTCACTTTATTCTGATCAACCAGATTACTCAGATCCAGAAATTGCTAAGAAGTATTTAACTTATGAATACTTCTTAGATGAAGTTGATGAAGTGCGTGAAAAGCTTGGCTTAGATAATTTCTACTTAATTGGCCAAAGCTGGGGCGGCCTCTTAGTGCAAGAATATGCGGTTAAATATGGTCAGCATTTAAAGGGCGCCATTATTTCTTCAATGGTTGATGAAATTGATGAGTATGTTGATTCTGTAAATAGAAGAAGACAAGAAGTTCTTCCTCAAACAGAAATTGATTTCATGCATGAATGCGAAAAGAATAATGACTATGATAATCAACGCTACCAAGATGATGTACAAATTTTAAATATTAATTTTGTTGATAGAAAGCAACCTTCAAAGCTTTATCACTTAAAAGATCTTGGTGGAAGTGCTGTTTACAATGTCTTTCAAGGTGATAATGAATTTGTTATTACTGGTAAGCTTAAAGATTGGCACTTTAGAGACCAACTTAAGAATATTAAAGTACCAACTTTAATTACTTTTGGTGAAAATGAAACTATGCCAATTTCTACTGCTAAAATTATGCAAAAAGAAATTCCAAATTCACGCCTAGTTACTACTCCTGATGGAGGTCACCACCACATGGTTGATAATCCAGATGTTTACTACAAACACTTGGCTGACTTTATTCGTGAAGTTGAAGATGGTAGGTTTAAAGGTGAATAGAAAAGTCGATGCTGAGCATCGGCTTTTTTATTTACTAGGCAAATAAATCGCTTTCATTGAAATAATACTATATAATTTAAAGCAAATATAGTTTTGTTTTATTTTATTCAAGGAGAAAATGATGAGCAAAAATAATAAAATTACCCGATTATTAGCTGCTACAGCTGTAATTGGCATTATCGGAACTTCAGCTGCTGCGTGCAGTAATAACGATTCATCAAATCAAAGTAAACAATCTAGTGTAAAAAAGGAAACTAAAGATAAGAAAAGTAATACAGAAAATGCACTAAAAAAGAGTCAAATCAAGCTTAGCCAAACTGAAGCTTTGAACAAATTTGATGAAAAATACAGTGATAAAGAGATTAAAGAAATAAACCTAAAGTTAGACGGTAACCGATACGTTTATGAGATCGATGGATTTGATAAGAGTAAAGAATACGAAATGACAATCAATGCTAGAACTGGTAAGGAAATTAAATCTAGTTCTGAAAAGCTTGATCTAGATGAACACCTACAAAAAGGTTTAGATTTAGATAAAACAATTTCGCGTAAAGAAGCTAGTGAAATAGCAGAAAAAGAAGTAAAAAATAGTGTTGCCAAGGAATGGGACTTAAAAATGGAAGATGGTAAGGCTATTTGGGAGGTAACAGTAGAGTCCGGTAGCACAAAACATGAAGTTGAAATTGATGCTAGCTCTAAAAAAGTAATTAGATCAGAAGAAGATTAATTAATAAAAAGGATATCGAGCGGTTGACGGTATTGCTATATCAGGCTATAATAATAGTCTTTTCTAAAGTTAAACACTTGTATACGACAAAAGCCACCTGTTTCAGGTGGCTTTTTTTGTTGGGAATATAGGATATAAATTTAAAGAAACTAGTAAGTCACAAGACTGGTTGAATTCATCGTGTGATCATCTAGTTTATAGGTCTTTAATTCAAAATCATCTTCAAAATTACAGTAGTAAGTCTTGCTTCCAGAAG
>CAMFQH010000070.1:0-7217 GCA_945980025.1 uncultured Lactobacillus sp. | reverse complement strand
AGCTGCTTAATTCCTTCTTAAAATTATCCATCAACAGGATTTGCAAAAGAGCCATTAAATTGAAGAAAATTAGAAACAAAAAAAGACATCGCAAATGCGATGCCTTTCAAAAATATGGGTGGTCAGGGGATCGAACCCTGGACCCACGGATTAAGAGTCCGTTGCTCTGCCAGCTGAGCTAACCACCCATTGGATAACCAACAAATAGTATTATGCCAGTAAAGTAAAGAAAGTGCAAGCTTTTTTTTGCATAAGTTTAAAAAAAGTGGGGAAAACAGTATAATATAGTTATTAATACTGAGGAGGCATCATTTATGCCAAAGAAGATTTTAGTCGTTGACGATGAAAAACCAATTTCTGACATTATTAAATTTAATCTGACTAAGGAAGGCTTTGATGTCGACACTGCATACGACGGCGAAGAAGCTGTTAAAAAAGTTGAGGAATATAATCCCGATTTAATGATTCTTGACTTGATGTTACCAAAAAAAGACGGCTTAGAGGTTGCACGTGAAGTGCGCCAAACTCATGATATGCCAATTATTATGGTAACGGCTAAAGACACTGAGATTGATAAGGTGTTAGGTCTTGAAATGGGAGCAGATGATTATGTTACTAAGCCTTTTTCTAACCGAGAATTAGTTGCTAGAGTAAAGGCAAACTTGCGTAGACGTGACTTGACTCAAAAAGCTACTGAAGATGATGAAGACAAAAATATTACCATTGGCAATCTTGTGATTATGCCTGAAGCTTATATGGTTGAAAAAAATGGTGAAAAAATTGAATTAACGCATCGTGAATTTGAATTACTTCATTATTTAGCACAGCATATGGGACAAGTAATGACTAGAGAGCATTTATTACAAACCGTTTGGGGCTATGATTATTTTGGAGATGTTAGAACTGTGGATGTAACTGTGCGACGCTTACGGGAAAAGATCGAAGACAATCCAAGTTCACCAACGATTTTAGTTACCAGACGTGGAGTAGGATATTACGTTAAAAACCCATCAGATGAATAAGGATCAAAGTCACTAGTGATAGTGGCTTTTTTTGCAATTAGGACCAATGAAGAAAATAAAAAGTGTACTAAATTCTATTAATTTTAAAATCGCAATCATTTTTATGTTGCTACTACTAGCAACGATTGAAGTCGTTGGAGCTTCTTTTACTAGACAACTTGAACAAAACTCAATTCAAAATTTTGAGTCTTCAATTCAAGTCCCAAACATTATTACTAACCAAATTGCCAGTCAATTGAGTAGGGCAAACAGTAAGAGTGCTAATCAGCAGCTAAGCCAGATTATTTCAAACTATAATCTCGGCGATATTAGTCAATTAATGGTAGTAGATAATAAGGGCGTGATCCGAGCTGTTTCAAATGTTAATGATCAGAATCGAATTGGCCAGCGGACTAGTAATGCGGATATAAAAAGCGTGCTTTCAAATGGAAAACAAGTTTCTAAGGTAATCAATGACAATGGAAACTATATGGTGCAAATTTCACCATTAACATCTGCTAATGGAACTAATACGCCTGTGGGAGCTATTTATGTAAGAGCAAGTTTACAGGGTGTATTCAATAATTTACGGCAAGTTTCTATTTACTTTTTGATTGCCTCATTAATTGCGGCTGTTTTAGGTGCAGTAGTTGCCTTGGTAATTTCCCGGGCCATAACTCGGCCGATTGAAGAAATGCGTAAGCAAGCTTTGCGGGTCGCAAATGGAGATTATTCGGGACACGTCCGGGTTTATGCGCAAGATGAGCTAGGGCAATTAGCTGAAGCATTTAACACTTTGTCGGTACGAATTGAGAGAACTCAAGAGATTTCTGATAGTGAGCGAAGACGGTTAGATAATGTTTTGACCCATATGACAGATGGGGTTATTGCGACTGATCGTCACGGAAATATTACTATCATTAATGAAACTGCCTTAGACTTTTTAGGCAAAACTGAAAAAGATGTTATTGGAAAACCAATTACTAATTTGCTTGGTTTAAAAGATGTTACAATTCAAGATCTTTTAAGTACGCAACAAGAATTAGTTGTGCGTGTAAATGATAATACAAGAGATGAAATGATTTTACATGCTAACTTTTCTTTAATTCAGCGTGTAACTGGCTTTGTTTCAGGTCTAGTTTGTGTTTTGCATGATATTACGCAACAGCAAAAAAATGAACGGGAACAACAGCAATTTGTGTCTAACGTTTCACATGAACTTAGAACCCCATTAACAAGCTTAAGAGCATATGTTGAAGCCTTAAATGATGGGGCATGGAAGGATCCAAATATTGCACCTCAGTTTTTACATGTTATCCAAGATGAAACTGAGCGAATGATTAGGATGATTAATGATCTCCTTAGCTTATCAAGAATGGATCGTGGTGTAGCCAAAATGGACTTAGAGTGGGTTAACTTAAATGATTTTGTTAACCACGTTCTAAACCGTTTTGATATGATGCTAAAATCTGATACAGATAAAACGCATAAAAAGAAGTATTCAATCAAGCGTGAATTTCCTCATCAAGCTTTATGGGTAGAAATTGATACTGATAAGATGATGCAAGTAATCGATAATATTATGAACAATGCGATTAAGTATTCACCTGATGGGGGCGTTATAACAGTTCGCCTTCTTCAAGCCCAAAAGCATGTCATCTTAAGTATTTCTGACCAAGGATTGGGAATTCCAAGAAAAGACTTAAATAAGATTTTCGATAGATTTTACCGTGTTGATAAGGCTCGTTCTCGTAAGCAAGGTGGAACTGGACTAGGATTAGCTATTTCTAAAGAAATAGTAGAAGCACACCATGGCCGGATTTGGGCAGATAGTGCTGAAGGTTCCGGATCAACTTTCTACATTTCTTTGCCATATGAAGCAATTAGTGAGGAAGGAGAAAACTGGGATGAAGTTTAAAGATAAAGTTTCTAGAGTGGCACTGCGTGTTAGCTTAATTGCAATGGTTGTCTTATCAATTATTCTATCGGCTGTCATTTGGGGATCAGATGCTCGATTTTCTAGAATTGAAGAAACATCTAATCAAACGCAAACTAAGGATCTAGGTCAACGTTCTTTAAGAGATATCTATCTACCAACGCAAACTTTTTATTTTAAAAATAAAAAGATGTATCAAGTCTATGATACAAAGAACAATTTACCTTTGGAGTTTTCTAAATTAACTCAGTCTTTAAGACCGCTCTTGCCAATCCGAATCTGGTCTAGTCAAACTAAGTATGAAAAAATGTTGAGAAATCCAAACTATATTCAGCTAACATACCCAGATCAGATAACGATCTCATTATTTTTAACTAATGTAAGAAAAAATGATAGTCGGGAATTTAATCGCATTTTTGTCTCAACGACTTCTAGCGACTACATCTATCTAGGTAATGATGAGAACCATACACTCTATCGCATTCGTTTAAACGATGTCTCATTTAAGACCCTAATTGAGCATATTAGAAACGCTCAAACTCAAATGCCAGTCACTCTTGAAAAGGTGCATGATGACTATTTACCTTTCTATGAAAAAAATCTAAGCTTACCAGTATATAGCTACTTAACTAATGAGGAATCTGATTCATATTTTGTTTATCGTTTGTTAGGATCAAATAATCCTACCCAACATAGTAATGGCGATACGATTACATACTCTAATGGAGTATATGAGCGTTTAATTGCTGCTAAACATACTCATAATTATGAATATATTGATTATCAACAAGATCAAATTCCTAAGACAATTAGTCGTAAATTAAATGATAGTTTATATTTCGTACGAAAGATTGGTTTATCAGAACCAGATTTAAGATTCTTTGATGCGGATGATAATACAGTTATTTATCAAAATTATGTCGAAGAATATCCAATCTTTTTACCAGGAAAATATAAGATGCGAGCACAGGTGAAATTTGCATCTAATGGGATGACGATTAACTTCAACAGTTTAGACTTACAGATTCCAATTCCAACTAATGGGGAGAAGAAAACTTTAATTCCAACTACTGAGGCCATGGATGAGTTATACCAAAAAGGATATCACCGAAAAGATATCGAAAGAATTATTATTGGCTATACGGCTAAATCTTCTAACAGTAAAAATAAGAAACTAGTAGATTTAGAGCCAGCTTATTATGTAAAAATTAATAAGCAGTGGAAGACCTTAGATGAATGGCTTAATACAAATAATCAGTTAGATAGTGCAGGAAAGGAGGGACTAGTAGATGGACTTTAAAAGAATTGAATGGATATTTTTAATTGTATTTATCGGGATTAATATCTTTTTGGGAATTGAGTTATGGCAAACGCCAACTCTCTTATCTGCTGGTTCTACTCCGACTCAGACTGATATTAAGAGTGAGACAAGTGCTGATCAAATTACTATTCCGAAGGTTAATGATAAACAAGAAGATGGATATTATTTGGCGGCTAAGAATGATGACTCGTGGATCAAAAAAGCTACTCAGCAGGTAAAAGGACAAGTAGAAAATAATTCAAGTGAAAATCTTATTTCTGTTCATCTAGATAAGCCAATTACTTTATCTAAAAATAAAAAAGAAGCCCTAAGAGAAGTCATGCGTTTTAAGGATGATAGTCAAAATGTATATCAAGGTAAAAACTATACCTACCTTTCAGAATTATCTGAGGGGGACGATTATATTTTTAACCAAAAGACTAAATATGGAGAATTTTTTGCTGCAACAGCTCGGCTTCACATTATTGTAAAAGATAATCAAATTGTTTCTTATTCCCAAAGCTATGTTGATGACTTAAATCCTGTCCGTGAACGCCAAAATACAATTAGTTCAAAAGCCGCTGTAGACTCTTTATATACTTACAGTGAATTACCAAATAATTCTAAGGTTATCTTGTTGAAGCAAGTCTATACTAAATTATTAACAGTTAAGGGAAATACTATTTATATTCCAACTTGGTTAGCAGCAATTGAAAATAATACTTCTAAGACAGTTACCTTGAAGCGGGTAAACGCATTTACAGGAACAATTATTCAAAATAATGTTACGACTGATGATTTTAAGGAGTGAAAAATGTGAAAGTATCAGTTTTATCAAGCGGATCAACAGGTAATTCTACTTTAATAGAAACTGAGCAACACAAAATTTTGATGGATGCAGGTTTATCTGGAAAAAAGACCAAGGACTTACTAGCTCAAGTCGGAGTTGATATTAAAGATATTGATATGATTTTCATTAGTCATGACCATACCGATCATTCAGGGGGCTTAGGAGTCTTAATGAGACGGTATCCACAAATTTCAGCTTATGCAAATTCAGGTACCTGGAATTATTTAATTGAAAGTAAGAAAATCGGTAACTTGCCTGTTGAACAGATCAATACTTTTGAATCTGGGGTAACGAAAACTTTTGGTGACTTAGATGTGACTAGTTTTGCTACTAGTCATGATGCAGCTGAACCCCAATATTATGTTTTTAGCAGTGGCGGTAAAAGATTTGCTTGTTTAACGGATACGGGATATGTTTCAAGCAATGTTAAAGGCAAAATTAAGGATGCAGATGGCTATTTAATGGAATTTAATTATGATGATATGATGCTTAGAAATGGACCGTATTCTTGGTCTTTAAAGCATCGAATTATGTCAGATGTGGGACATCTTTCAAATGATCAGGCAGCTGATACGCTACTTGATGTTGTTTCTCCAAAAACTAAAAACATCTTTTTGGCCCACCGTAGTCAACATAATAATACTCAGTATTTAGCTCATGAGACTGCACATGATTTATTGGTTGCAGGGGATGCAAATCTGCCCGCAGATGTTAAAATTATTGATACCAATCCACTAGAAGCCGGATCACTCACAGAAATATAATTTTTAGCAAATAATTTGACTTGAATTCATAAAAAATTCAAAATTTGTGATTAGGCTAGAGTGAATAGAAAAGGAGAATTTTTATGGCAGAAAATAATACTAAGAACTCTAATAAGCATAATGCTCTAATTAAAACTGGTATTGTAGGAGTGGTTGCAGGATTACTCGGTGGTGGAGTAGCTTATGCAGGTTTGTCTCAAATTAACGGACAGAATGCTCCACAAACAACTGTTGCGCCAACAGCTAAGGTTGAGAAGTCTAACAGTAAGAACAGCAGTCAGATGACTAATGCCTTTAATACGGTAAAGAATTCTGTTGTTTCTGTTGTAAACTTGAAGAGACAAAGTTCTTCTTCAACTAGTGATCCATTTGGTATTTTTGGGTCGGATAGTTCCAGCTCTTCAAAGAAGAATTCTAAATCAGATTTAGAAACTTACAGTGAAGGTTCTGGAGTTATTTACATGAAATCTAATGGTAAAGGCTACATTGTAACCAATAATCACGTGGTTTCTGGAAGTGATGAAATCCAAGTTATTTTAAGTGATGGTAAAAAGGTAACGGCTAAAAAAGTCGGAACTGATGCAGAAACAGACTTGGCTGTCTTAACTATTGATGGTAAATATGTTACTCAAACTGCCCAATTTGGTTCATCTAAGAACTTAGAGCCAGGTCAACAAGTAATTGCTGTTGGTTCTCCACTTGGGAGCGAATATGCAACTAGTGTAACTCAAGGTATTATTTCTGCTAAGAATAGAACAATAGATGTAACTAATTCATCTGGCCAAGTAACTAATCAGGCAACCGTTATTCAGACTGATGCAGCTATTAACCCCGGTAATTCAGGTGGTCCATTAGTTAATATGTCTGGCCAAGTAATTGGTATTAACTCAATGAAATTGTCTTCTTCTAGTGATGGGACTGCCGTTGAAGGAATGGGCTTTGCAATTCCTAGTGATGAAGTTGTTTCAATTATTAATCAATTGGTTAAGAATGGTAAAATTACGCGTCCTAAATTAGGCGTAAGAATTGTATCTGTTGATGAATTAACAGAATATGGCCGCAAGAAACTTGGTTTGCCTGACAGTGTTAAATCTGGTGTCTATGTCGCTAGTGTGACCAAGAATGGTAGTGCAGAGAAGGCTGGTATCAAGGCTCGTGATGTAATTACGAAGATTGATGGCAAAGATGTGGATAGCGTTGTTTCACTACATACAGCTCTTTATGCACATAAGATTGGCGATACAGTAACCCTTCAAGTGGTTAGAGATGGAAAATCACAAGATATCAAAGTTACCTTAAGTTAATTGAATATTATTAAATAGAGATAAAAAAGCTATGATTATACGATTTGTAAGCGGTAATCATA